>JASHQG010000043.1 GCA_030037665.1 Acetobacteraceae bacterium | reverse complement strand
AGTGTCGGACCTACCGTGCTGTGGGGGTGCGAAAAGTGGCGGGTCATCGCCAGCGACAACCGCGCCGTGATTGACCGGCTCCACGGGCTTGCCTAAAGGGTCACATTCCTGGCCAGGCCATGCGTGATCGGGTTACCAAGCATGGCGGTTTTTCCTGCCGAGGCGGCGAAGGGCGGAGCGGAATTCGGTGCGAATATCGTCGTGCATCAAATGGCGCCGCCCAAGCTTGTGGTGCACGGAACAGGGGGAACTGCAACACAGGACACTGCCCTGACACCTCACAGCGCAGCGTGATGGACCCAGAACGATGCCGAACACGCCCCAAAAGACCACCGCATCAAGGCCGCGACGCGCCCCGACCGGTCCGCTGGAGAAGGGATCCGGGAAATATGGTCCTGCGGGGCTGCTGCTATCTTCGGCGGATCGCGGCTGGTGCGGCCTGTCAGCCGAGCTACGGAATCATAGTAAAGGTGTCATGGCATGGACGGGTGCACAATCCGATGTCGAGATTTGCGTCGATCTCAGCGGCAATGAATCGCTTGTCACGCGCCGGGCCCCGGGCATCGAAGATCGGAGCGTCGCGCATCAAGGCACGATTTGGCTGTCTCCGCCCGGTTGGCATGAGGGATCACTCGAACTTGCCAGAGACATGGTGGGGATTTTGCACATTTATCTTCCCCTGAGCCAATTCGCCCCGAACAACCTCGGTACCGACATCGATGGACCGGGGATCAGCGCGCTCAGCCACGAACGCGCATTCGAAGATTCGTTGCTGGCCGAGATCGCGCGTGCCATCGCGTCAGAATTACAGGCCCAAACCTCCGCCGGTGGTCTTCTTGTCGAATCGCTGGCTGGCTGCCTGACGGCAAGGTTGGTTCAAAAGCACTTCACCGCGTCATCCGATCAGTCTTTTCCAGTTCTCACAGGGAAAGGGCTCGATCAGCGCAGACTCTATCGCGTGCTGGATTACGTAGAAGCAAACCTGGAGGGCGATCTCAGGATTGATCGCATGGCGTCGGTTGCTTGCCTGAGCAGACATCATTTTGCGCGGTCCTTTAAACAAGCAGTGGGACTGTCCCCTCATCACTATGTCAGCTCCAAGCGCCTTGAGCGGGCGAAAGCGTTATTGGTACATAGTGATCGATCACTGATCGATATTGCTCTGGCGCTAAGTTTTTCTTGCCATGCCAATTTCACGCGAGCATTTAGGCAGTTCACGGGTCAGACACCCGGCCAATTCCGTCACAATCGTGAATCGCAATAATCGCCATCCCCACTGACGCAGCGCTTACCCGTGCTTAGGCGACCTGTCCCGATTTTGGCCCATTGTGCAGGTCGCAACCTCCCGAGCCTTCGGTCTGTCCTGGAGAGCCTCGCATGACGCTATGTCGGTTTCGCTCGATTAATCACTCACGAGTTCGCCGCGCCCAGGCCTCTGTGGCGGAGATGCGGCAACGTTCATCGCACAGGCTGCCGCGTATCGCGGGGCAATGAGGCCGACTGTACCAGCCGGCGAAACCACGATCTGAAAAAGCCGGAGCTTAGGAGTAGCGAACGCGAGGCGGACACGGTTGGCCGCCCGACCGCAACCTGCCGCTCGCTCGATGGCTTCAGACATGGTCCGTCACGCGCGCGATCGTCGTCCGTACGCCCACATCGGCAATCTCTATCAACAGCAACAAATGACAAAACGATAGCATTCTAAGCAAAGCGTTCGCCGGCAACTTCATTATCTTTGGGCACGCCAGACATGACTGAGTGGTTAGTATTGGAACCCGGATATGTTTGATACAGCAAGGACCGTGATCGTCACCGGCGGTTCGCAGGGCATAGGTGCGGGCGCGGTAAAGGCATTTCTCGACCGTGACTACAATGTCGTCGCGACTTCGCGCCACGTCACCAGGTCGAAGGAACTGCCCTCGTCCCCTAAGCTGGCCTTGGTCGATGGGGATATCGGCGACTCCAGTACCGCCGCTCGCGTGGCGGAGACAGCAATCGACACATTTGGATCGATTGATGCATTGGTAAACAATGCAGGAATATTCTTTATGAAGCGGTTTACTGACTACACAGCTGACGAATTTCAACACCTAGTTTCGACCAATCTCGGCGGATTTATCTACATGACACAACTCGCAATCAAACATATGTTGGCACAAGAGTCGGGTGGGAGCATCGTTAACATCACGGCCTCGCTCGCGGATAGTCCAATTGCCGGCGTAAATGCCTCGATCCCAATGATTACCAAGGGCGGCATCAACGCAGTCACGCGCTGCCTCGCAATAGAATACGCGAACGACCGAATCCGTGTGAATGCGGTTGCGCCTGGCGTGGTGGATACCCCGCTGAATAGGAGTAATCCGAAAGAGTTTCTGCGGGGACTGTCCCCAATGGGAAGTATTTTGAACGTCCGGGAAATAGTGGATGCCATAATCTATTTGACCGAGGCGCCGCACGTTACCGGGGAGGTGCTGCACGCAGACGGCGGTGCACATATTGGCAGGTGGTGACCGGCGAGAAGGGAGCGCAACGGGGCAGTTCATGTTGAAGACACGCATCACGGATCAATACGGACTAAAGGTTCCGTTCATCAATGCGGGCATGGCGTTCATCGCAACCGTACCGCTCGCGCGGGCGGTGTGCACCGCCGGGGGGATGGGAATGTTGGGCGCGGCTGCAATGCCTCCCGACGTGCTGCAAGCCGCACTCCGCCATATCAAGGCCGCAGACCCCGCATGCTTCGGGGTTGATATCATTCCACGGTTCAGCGGGATCGAGCACATCGACGTGTGCGTCAGGGAAAAGGTGCCCGTTGTCGCGTTCTTCTGGGATGATCCGCCGGAGGAGTGGCTATCGCGTCTGCGAGCGGCCGGCAGTCACGTTTGGTTCCAGGTGGGCAGCGTAGACGAGGCGAAAGCGGCTCTCGGACGCGGAGCCCAAGGGCTCGTGGTGCAAGGTGCCGAGGCTGGCGGCCACAATCGTGCCGTCGCGGGAACATTTTCGTTGCTTCCGGCAGTCGTCGACGCCATCCCTTCGGTGCCCGTTATTGCTTCCGGTGGCATAGCTGACGGGCGGACCGTTGCGGCTGCTCTGGCACTCGGCGCCGACGCAGTCTGGGTGGGGACTCGCCTCCTCGCGAGCCTCGAGGCCTACGCCCATCCGCGGTACAAGGATCGGATCGTCGCCGCCGGTGTTGGGGACACGGCGCGCCATCTGATCTTCGGTCCGGAATTCCCCGACGCTTCGACTCGCGGGTTGCGCAACCGCATCGTGCGGGAGTGGGAAGGACGAGACCATCCCGCGCCGTACAAGGTCGTTCCCGATTCGGATCTTCCGGCGATTGGTGAAGCTGTTCTTTATGGTCAGCGGGTTCCTATGAAGCGGTTTTGCGGATTTCCGCCCACCCCGGAATTCACGGGCGACCTCGAAGAGATGAGCCTGCTGGCCGGCGAATCGGTCGGTCAGACCAAGCAGTTGATGAGCGCCGCGAGCATCATTGACGAGATGATAAGCAGCGCCGAGGCGGTGATCAGAGAGCGGTTCGCATCGATGCTGGTCGACTGAGGCCGTCAGATGGACAGTCTTAGGTGCGTGGCAAAAGACGCGGCTGAGCAGTGCCGGTTGTTGTATCTGCCGGACGGGCAGGCCGGCAAAGCGTAAAGTACTCGTGGGAATGTCCTCCGAACGAGAGAGGACACCGGTGATCCACCATCTCTTTGTTGCGACGCGAGACACAAAGCACGGCCCAGTGGTACTCTCCGACATCACGGGCACAACTGCAGTACCGTTCCCACCTGTCCCCGGAAGCTTCTTCGCGCGACGGCTCGGTGAGGGCGGGTCTGGCGTGGCGTCGATGTCGCGGAGACTGAAGCCCAGCTCCGTGGTGCCACGGGTGGCCGGTTCCTCGACAAGAACGCTTGTATGTGTGGATCCGCGCGTTTTGCGCTCG
Organism: Acetobacteraceae bacterium; assembly: GCA_030037665.1. Classification (GTDB taxonomy): domain Bacteria; phylum Pseudomonadota; class Alphaproteobacteria; order Acetobacterales; family Acetobacteraceae; genus JASHVB01. Next base: position 27,637 of record JASHQG010000043.1, on the reverse strand, counting down.
AAGACGCAACCAATTCAGCCACTGTGCAGGTGAGTTGCCTTGCCCAACCAACACCTCGCAAAGATTTGCATTTTGTCAGCGATCGTCAACGAGGTTGGATCGCGAAGCGACAACATTGCGAACCAGCAGGGGAACTCTGTCCATGACCGCGAAGCGTGTGATCGAAGGCGTGCACGTTGTCCCAATGGGGATGGCAAACGCCTACCTGATTGAAGGCGACGATGGGTTGACGCTGATTGACGCGGGCTTCCCGAGCAAGGAAGCCGCCGTCTTCGAGGCGATTAGTGCTCTCGGCCGTTCGCTGGACCACCTCAAGCATCTGATTTTCACGCATCATTATCTTGATCACATCGGCAGCGCCGCTGCGATCGTGCGACAGACCGGTGCGACGACCTATATGCACCCGCTCGATATCCCCATCGCGGAGAGCGGCGGCCCGTTTCGGCCTATGAGCCCGGCGCCCAGCGTGCTGGGTCAGGTGATGTGCCGGCTGTTCTACAACCACAACGAGCGAGTGGCGCCAGTCGCCATCGATCAGACTTTCACTGATGGAGAATTACTGCCGATCGCCGGGGGGTTTGACGTCATTCATACGCCAGGGCATTGCGCGGGACAGGTCGCGCTCTTGTGGCGTCAAGGACGAATGCTGTTCGCCGGCGATGTGGGAATGAACCTCGTTGGGCTCGGGGATCCAGTCGGATTCAAAAGTTTGATTGACGGTCGCGCAAGCCAGCGCAAAATTGCCGGCCTATCATTCGATGCCGTCGGGTTCGGCCATGGCAAGCCGATAGCCCGGGAGGCGTCCACCCGTATCCGGAAGAAATGGGGCAAGGCATCGTTTATGGAATATGAGGAGCGCCTGGATAATGTCGAGGCTGCGTAAGGGTCGAACGCCGCACGGTACGATGCGGGGCGATGGCAATTGGAAGCGACCGATTGAGTGAACGGCGGTGATTTGGTGTGCAGACTGCTGTTCGTCTTGGTAGCAACCGAAGCTGCCATTGTGAGATAGCAAGAGGCTGCCAGAAAAAGGCGTCTCGGGTCCGGGGAATAGCCGCTTGAGGTCCGGGCAGTAGGGATCGCAGCGGTTCCGCAGCTTGCGCATTGTTCGCATTTCGATGGCATCAATTTTCGACTGCCGAAGCCAACGTGTGAATAAAGACATTCAAACCAACGCCGGATTGCTAGGGTTCGAAACAACTCACGAAGAGGTCGGATTCCATTTCGCTTAGCTGAAATTGGTACTCGCCGCTCTCATTTCATTCACGCAGTCTGTGCGTTCATAGTATGGCGGACGTGAACCCCAAGTTCGATACAGGACGTCGCGCTCACGCTGCACCTCCGGCTTCCCGGTGATCGTCCGCCTCTTACAACCGAAATTCGGGGAGCCTGCCTCCCCCGAGTTCCCGAGTGACCTGAAGCTAGCTGGCTGGCCGAATTCATCGGAATCCGCAGCTCGACAAAGACGCTCACGGGCGTCATCGCCGTCACGGTCGGCTCCGTCGGCTTGTCCCGCGACGTCTACGAATCCTGTGCGGGCAAGAGCGCCCAAGCCACCTCGCTGGACCAGCTGCTTGCGCGGCTTGAGCGCGGCGAGTTCGACCTCGTCGCGGTCGGCCGCGCGTTGCCGCAGGAGCCGGCCTGGCTTGCGAAGGTCAGACAAGGTCGACTTGACCAAATTGCCGACTTCGCGCTCGAAGCGCTCGCCACACTGAGCTGATTTTTGCGTGCGGGCCAGCCGGCCAAGCGCCGGAGTATTACAATTCGATCACCTCTTCCACGAAACTGAACGAACTGCGGGTGAGGCGTCGGTGAGCGACCGCTTTTCGGATCGCGTGATACGCCCGAGGGCGACCAACTTGGGTCGCTTCGTGCTGTAGCCGGCGGGTGCCAAGCGTCAGATGTCGACCGCCAGGTACCTGACGATCGACCCGAACGCGGGGGTGGACGCCATCCATCCAAGCCATGCCAGCGCACGGAGGCGGAGGGCGATGGCTGGATTTCCTCGCCGCCAGCGGTGGCGCTGAAGCTGAAACTGCCGCTACCCGATAGTTCGCTCAAAATTGTGGCGCACGCCGCGTGTGAGGATGCCGCCACCTGAACAGTGGCAATGCGCACGCCACGATCAATCTCCCGGCGCCGGACGAAACAACTCAGCCTTCCCCGCAGTGGCCCGGGTAACGGCTTCGCACTCAGACGGCGCACAGATAAGTCAAGGCAAGGGGCGGAGGGCGCTCGGGCGCGACATACCCCAGATTGCGGACAGCCAGGACGGGAGACCCTAGATGCTCGATTTCCGCTGTATTCCAATTCCCACCGAGGTGGGTGGACGCTGGGGCCGTAGCGGGGTGGACGATAGCGGCAATCGGCTGCGCCGGATGGTGGCTGAGGCACGCCCTGCCGAACCCGATGGCAGCCGGCACAATGGCACCGGCGCGCCGTGTCGCCACTGCCTGCGCGACGCCGAGGAAGGCGAGGAATTGTTGCTCGGTTCCTACCGGATGCCACGTCCGCAGGGCATCTATTGGACGCCAAGTCCGATTTTTGTGCACGCCGGGCGATGCCAGCAATTTGCTCGAATCAACACGGTTGCTTCGATCGTTCGCAACCGTTTGGTATCAATCCGGGCGTATGACCACGACGACCAGTGCATCTATGACCTGGGGCATGCCGGCAACGGCAACGAGATCGACGGCCCGCTAATCCATGCGCTCGAAGATCGGCGCACTGCTTTCGTAAACATCCACACCGCCAAACCCGGCTGCATGTTGTGCCGTGTCGAACGGTTGTGAGCAGAACTGGATCAATGGACTTGCGGCGAGTTCTCGGCCTTTGTGAACGTCGAGGCACCGCGCTAGGCCGCGCTCGGCGGGAAACCTGGACTAGCTCCGCTAGGTTACGGCAAGTTGGAGAGCGCATTGGCGCTCGAGCCAACTCGACGGACGTGGCGGAGGCGATTCAACAGCAACATCTGGCGCGGCCGACTAATGGCCGGCTTAAGAGATCAGCCTGGCCCAGCTTTTCAGTCGGTAGGATCGGGCTGCCTCGCGCCCAAGAAATCCCGCAGGATCCGTTACGCAAGTCGCTGCTGGGGTGATGCCACACCAGTGTGAGAACCTCGCCCGGTCGATCTCGGCCACCCAGGTCGGCCAAGTGTGTCCACTTTCCGGAGCGTCGCTCGTGGCGAGCGAACGACACAGAAGGGTCGTAAGCCGATGCTATTCAGCTCGTCGGGCCGCATGGCATGGACGCCTGCAACGCGGCTGCTCGGCTAACGCGCAGCGGCTAATTCGACGCCTGGCAGAAGCTTCGCCAGTAGCTCGCGCAGCTCCGCCGGAACAAAAGGCTTCTCCAGGATCGGCCGCCCCGCACGCGCCAGAAAACGATGCGACGAGGCACTCAGGGTGTCAGCCGTGATGAATGCGGTGCGCGCGCACAGATGCGGCCGGTGGTCGGCCATCCAGTCATACAGGGCTGGCCCGTCCAGCCCGGGCATCCGCAGATCACATAACACCACGTCATAGTCGCACTGCGTCAGCGCTGCCTGCGCCGCCTCACCACTGGCCTTCACCTCGATACGAAATCCGAGCTTCTGCAGCATCTCCGCCAGCAGGGCGCCGATCTCCGGCTCGTCGTCGACAACCAGTGCGCTCCGCGCCGGCGGTCCCGGGCTCTGCCGTACTCCGCCTCGATCCGGAGATCCGGACAGGTGCGGCGCATCGCGGGCCAGCGGCAGACGGATCACAAAACGGGCGCCCTCATCATCGGACGGCGCCAGGCTCAACGAGCCGCCATGCGCCTCGACGAGGCCGCGCGACACCGCAAGCCCGATCCCGGTGCCGGAGCCAACCGGCTTGGTGGTGAAGAATGGGTCGAACACACGTGAACGGATGTCATCGGCGACCCCAGGGCCATTGTCTGCCACCTCGAGCTGCACCCATTCACCGTCGGCCTGTGCCGTCAGTCGCACCCGGCGTGGCGGTGGCTTCTCTTCCAGCGCGTGACGCGCATTGGTCAACAAATTGCTGAGCACCTGGATGATCTGATTCGGATCGCACAGCACGGCCGGCACGTCGGGTGCGATGTCCTGCTCGAGCGTCACGCCACTGGTGCGCATAGGGTAGGCTAGCAGCTGCAACGTGTCGTCGATCAGGGTCTGCACCATGACCGGTCGTATCTCGGCTTTATGCTGGCGTGCCATTGCGAGAAAACTGTGCACAATGCGCCCGCAGCGTTCCGCCGCCGCCTGCACCCGCTGTGCTCGCTCGGCAAACGGCAAATCCTGTGCCTCCTCAGCTAACAGAAGCGCGTTGCCGATGACAATGGAGAGGGGGTTGTTTAACTCGTGCGCGACACCTGCGAGCAAGGAGCCGAAGGCGGCCATCTTTTCACTCTGCTGTAGTGCACTGCGCTGGCGCTGGATCTCCGCCTCGGCTTGACGCGCCGCAGTCAGATCACGCAGGTATGCCGTAAACAGCTGCCGCCCCGGCAGCTGCACTTCGGTGACGGTCAACTCGGCCGGGAACATCGTGCCGTCGGCGCGCATCCCCTCGATCTCTGTCCGCCTGCCCATCGCTAGGCGCTCACCCGGTGACAGAAAATTCTCAAAGGCCCGGGCATCGCGCCGACGCACACGTGGCGGCACGATCAACGGAGCGAAGGGCTGTCCCAGGACATCGGCACGCCGGCGACGGAAGGTCCGCTCGGCCGCGGGATTGAACTCGACGATCCGACCGGTCCCGTCGATGGTGATAATGCAATCGATTGCGACCTCGATGATTGCTGCGCTCAGTGCTTCGCTGGCATTCCGCGCAGCGGACTGCTCGGCGAGGTCCTGCTCGGTCACGCGCAGGTCGGTCAGGTCACGGCTGAACAGGATGTAACCCTCCGGCGCACCGGTGGTGTTACACAGCGGAGCAAAGGTGCGACTCACATAGCGCCGCCCCCCGGGAAGTTCGATCCAACCGTGCCACTCCCCTGGCTCGCCCGCGAGAGCGCGCTCAGCCCAGGGACGCACGTCCGCAAAGATTTCTGCGTCATGCACCTCGACGATAGTCCGACCGACAACCGTGTCTTCCGGCTTACCGTGGAAGCGGCTCCACCCCTTATTGACATAGAGGAAGCGGTGCTCGCGATCGTGGAGCGCCACACGAACCGGCAAGCTGTCGAATACCTGCCGGACTTGGGCCCAGTCGAAGCTCTGCAGCAGGAGGCTGCCCGCCGGCATCACGACTTGCCGGGCACGAACATGTAGCCGGCGCCACGGATGGTCTGGATCACCTGGGGCTTTTCGGGATCTCGCTCCACCTTGCGACGGATTCGGGCGATGCGAACGTCGATGCTTCGATCAAACGGTTCGGAGTCTCCGCTATGCGCGAGGTAGAGAAGCCTCTCGCGGCTTAGCACCCGGTTTGGGTTGCGTGCGAGTGCCGCGAGCAGTTCGAATTCCGTTGCAGTGATCCTGATCTCTGTACCGTCCGGCTGCAACAGACGGTGCGTGTCGAGATCAAGGAACAGGTCGCCAAAGCGCACCCGTTCGATTGGGTTCGGGACCTGCTGCTGTTGAACCTCCCGCACTCGGCCGGTCCGCCGCAACACAGCCTGGATACGAGCGCGCAGCTCGCGCAGGTCGAACGGCTTCGTCACGTAATCATCGGCGCCGAGTTCCAAGCCAACTACCCGATCGACCGTATCGCAAGCTGCGGTGAGCATCAGAATAGGCACGTCGCTGCGAGCACGGACCCGACGGGCAATGGAGAACCCATCTTCGCCGGGCATGTTAACGTCGAGGATCAGCAGGTCCGGCGGCCCGGCGGCCAAATGAGCGTCGAACTCGCGCGCATCACCGGCCGTGCGGACGCTGAAGCCGTACTTGCCAAGATATTCCGCGACCATGGTACGGAGGTCGGGCTCGTCATCGACAACAATCACCCGAACCGGATCTGCCACGGCACGATTCCCGGCGAGTCCAGGCGGGTCGTTCAATGTCTTCGTCCCGGTTTGCGCTGCATAGCGTCCTCCCAGATCGCCGAATGCGCAGGTCTCAAATCGCGTAGCACGTCATCTGAATCGGCCACGCGCTCGCGCAGAGTGGCAGACGTGGAACAGAACGTTGCGCCATCCTATAGCGATATCAACCAGAAACGATTGAAACACTTCTGGCTGACTAGCGCAATCGACCCAAGATGGGCCTGAGCTATGAGCCTCTGGCGGCGGGTCCGACCTGTCCGCATTTCGTCGAAGCGAGACTGAGTTTCCACGACATTTCAAGAGCTTACCATGCGACCATTCGACAACCCGGTTATTTCCGTCTGTGCCGCAGCGCTTCGCACCCCAACTGACGGGAGCGAGAGAGACCATCGGATGCGGCGGCGGCCATATCGATAGCAGCGATGTTATCGCTGAGATCACGATTGGCCGCGGCGGCGACCAGCGACTGGTCATACGGCGCGCACACCTGACCCAATTACCCGCTGATGGCACGGCAAATGCCGTCCAGGAGACAGTCCTCGTCGAGGAAGCCGCGGGCATAACTGCCAAAATCACATCCTTCCACCCCCCGCTATCCCAGAACGCCGCCCCTCTGCAGCGCCTGCTGCAGGCGAACGCCGTCACCCATTGGGCCGTGACGGGCCCGTTGTTACGGCAACATGACGACCTGCTGCAGGCAGTTCTGACGCAGATCCGGGCGCGCACCGAAGAGCTCGCGAAGCTGGAGCGATGCTGGGCGTTCCGCATGATCTGCTTGCTGGGTGAAGTGACGGAATCGAACCCGTCGCCGCCGATGGGCTCATTGAATGGGTGAGTTGACACGCGGCGCGGGCCGAGACCGCCTGGTTTGGAGAGAGGGAAGTGAGGGCCGCCTCGACGCGGCGGCCCATTTGCATTGGCCCATGGGAGCGCCATCGCTTTGCTGCGACGGCCGCTTCGAGTTGTGGGGTGCACGATAATTGTGAAACGGCCGTCAAGCTGTGCTCAATTCGGCAACGCTAATTTCTGATTAGGCCGCCTTTCGACTTATGGCCCACCTCAAACAGCTTTGGTTTTCTCGCGATCAGAGCGTGGACCTCAACGACCTCGCAGAATTCACCATGCGGTGACGGATGAACCAATCCCTCACGTAGTGTTTGCTGAGAAACTCGACGTTTCTTGCCGAGGACTTTTGGAGATGTGCTCGAACTCGAATACGTCGATCTACGATGTCTTTCGGATCAAGCATCCGGCTGACGACCGCTCCGTATCGTTCGGTAACGCAGAAGACGGACTACGGTGGCAGTGCTTCGTTTGGCCCGGCCCCTGCCTTGCGCCTTTCGCCAACACCGCCCGGCAATTTCTGCCGGCGGCCGTTACGAACCGCCTACAACACATTGCACGATGTGCCGACTGCCTGTCGAACCACAGCGTGGGCGGATGGCAGGCTGCCGCTGTAGCTGGCCCAAGCGTTCGTGGCGCAAAGGCCGCGCTGTTTCAGTTGGCCGAGAGTTCTTCACGGGTGACCAAGGCGGCGGGGACCGGGCTAATTAATGGCAGGCGCATCGCGAACCGCGTCCCCGCGCCAACGGAGCTTGTCACTGCGATCGTCCCGCCCAGCGGCCCAGTTACCAAGTTATGCACGATGTGAAGACCGAGGCCGGTGTTTCCGGCGCCCCGATTCGTTGTGAAGAATGGATCGAAGATCTTGGGCAGGACCTCCGAGACGATACCCTTACCATCGTCGGCGACAGTGACCTGCACCCAATCGGGCTCGATCCGCTGTGCCGACACAGTCAAGCAGCCGCGTGTGCCCGGAGGGAACGCATGGGCGAGCGCGTTTTCCGCCAAGTTGATAATGACCTGGCTAAGAGCGCCCGGCACGCTGTCCATGGGAATATTGGTGGGCAGGTCGGTTACCAGCATGATCTTTGCGCGGTCGAAGCGGTGGCGCAGCGTGTGCAGGGTCTCGTGGAGCTGACCCGCGAGGTCGAAGTGGCGTCGTTGTCCGCTCGTCTGATCGGCGGCGACTTGCTTGAAGTCGCGGATGAGTTGCGCTGCTCGTTGGCAGTTCCGCATCAGGATGTCCGATAGTTCCTTCACCGTGCCGAGATAATCCTCCAGCTCGCTGCGTCGCAACTTCCCGGCTGCAACCAGGCTCGATAGCCGAGCCGTTTCGTCGCGGGTCTGAGAGGACGCAGCCAGAGCATTGCCGACCGGCGTGTTAATCTCATGGGCGATGCCTGCCACGAGTTGGCCAAGACTTGCGAGCTTTTCCGCCCGCAGCAGGCTTTCCTGGGCTTGCCTCAACTGGCCCAGCGCCGACTCGGCCGCATCCTTGGCCTGCTTCAGTGCATGCTCGCGGCGGTCGCCGGCAGCCGCCGTGGCCCGGAAGACGCGGAGCGTTCCCGCCATGCGGCCGACCTCATCGGCGCTTTCCTTCGGCAGCGTGACTGTCAGGTCGCCTGTCGCCAGCTGCAGCATTGCGGATTTGATCTGGTCGAGCCGGACGGCCAGGTTGCGGAAGACGTAGAGCCAGACGATCAGCGCCGAGCAGACGAGGCTGATGACGGTTACTGCGATCATTCGGATGGTGCTGCGGCGCGCCACCTCCGCTGCATGGCGTGTCCCGGCCACCAAGGCGTTGTTTTCCTTGGCAATGAGCAGTTTGACTTTGTCTAGCAGCTCCTTGGAAATAACGTCGTTTCGGTCCAGAAGCGCCGTGCTGCGCGCGAGGAGTTGGAGCTCCTCCCGTCGTTGCGGGACCACACCGTCCTGTGTTTCCGCGAGATCGGCCAAGTACAGTGCTGCCCGTCCGATGTCCGTCGTGCCGGCGCCAGCAAGGCCGGCGACGGCCTGGCGCAAATATGTCACTTCGCGTCGCAGCATGACGGCCTGCAGATTGAGCTCGGGGACGCTTGGGCTCTGGCTGGCAGTGAGCAATGTGCGATAGACCGTTGCGAAGGCGATCCTGACCCGGTCAAAGCCGTAGAGGGCCGTCAGCTCACGGCGAGGACCAGAGATTTGGCTGCCCGCGCCAATGCTAGCAACGTCCGAGCCGAAGGCGCGCTGCGCCGGCTCTGCCGCGCGCTGGAAGCTGAGATCGGCCCTCGTGGCCGCGGCGATAGCGTGCACCACTGCGGCCCTCACCTTAAGGCGCTCGCTGGTGACCTTGATCAGCACGTGAATGTTGTCGAGCACCTCACCAACGGGCGATAGCAGGGTGGTTTGCTCCGGCGATCGCCCCACCAGCAGGGCCTGCCGCGCCGCGACGAGGCTATCCTCAGCTCGCTTGATCTCGTTAATCTGCTGGCGGAACAGAGCTTGGTCTATCACCGTCGTGATCGGCCGCGCGGCAGTGATGGCAACAGTGATGGCCCGGCCGGCCTGCTGGGCGAGCCGGCCCGACTCGACGATGGCCGAGGCGCGCTCCTGCACCTCCGAGACGATCTCGGTCACATCCGACAGCGCCTGGATCGCAACGACCGATGCGAACAGCACGAAGCCCCAGACGGTGGCAAAGGCGACGAGCAGAGTTCCCCGAATACCCATGGCGGGACTCCCCTCCGCCGTCAGTGCGCGGGCGGCGCGCGCTCAATCTTACCGGCACGCCATCGGTACCACAGCCATTCGCTGGGTGGACCCGCGACATCACCCTTGGCGTCGAACCGCACCTTTCCGATGATTGTGGTGAACTCTCCCGAATGGAGGGCGGCCGCCACCTTGGCAGTATCGAAGCTGTTGGCTTGCCGGACTGCCTCAGCCCAGACCTGAACCGAGGCATAGCTCAGAACGGATTGTCCGCCCAGCTCCATGCCGCGCCGGTGGGCTCGCTCAACGAACGCCTTGCCGGCCGGCAGATCGAGGGGATTGGGCGAATAGGTGAAGATAGCGGCCTCCCCTGCGTGGCCCGCAGCCTCCCAGAAACTCGGCGCAATCAAGACGTCACTGGCGAGAATAGCAATGGACAGCTTCGCCGCCGCCATCTCGCGCGCGATCACTGCGATGTCGAGATCATAGGCGCCAATGAAGACCGCCGCTGTTTTGGTATCGGCCAGCCGCCGAATCACGCGCTCATAGCTCTGGGCACCCGGCGAAAAGCTTTCATCGACCACCGGCCTGACACCGTGGCTTGCCAGTTCGGACCGCACCATGTCTGCCAGCTCCCGACCGTAAAGGCTGCCATCGTCCAACACGGCAACCCGGCCGTCGGGCCAAGCAGCAAGCCGGCGCGCGACGGTGCGGCCCTGATCGTCGTCGCGGCCGAGCATGCGGAACACCGAGCTGATGCCCATCTCAGTCAAAGTCGGACTGGTCGATGTTGGGCTTATCTCCAGGATATGTGCCTTGGCATAGAGCGGCGCCGCCCGAATACTGCAGGACGAGCAGTAGTGGCCAATGACGACTGCGGGCGGGTCTGAGACGATCTGCTGTGCCGCCGCTTCGGCTTGGTCGGGATCGCACGCGTCGTCGACCGTGACGTACGTGAGCTTCTGCCCGAGGAGCCCGCCTTTCGCATTGATGTCATCAACAGCCAACTCGACGCCGCCGGTGTAGTCGAGGCCATTTTCCGATTGCGGCCCGGTGATTGGTCCGACGACCGCGATTACCTGATCGGCCTCAGCCGAGCCAGGCAGCACGGATGACGCAAATAGTGTGAGGGCGAGGAAGAAACCTCGGGCGACGTACTGGGGTTTTCCCGCAATGCGCATGCGGTCCATGGTCGGTCTTCTCACTTTGACGAGCCGGAGGGCGCGACAACCGGCAAATCCGGACCGCGGTCTGGCTGGCGAAGCCGGTGGGCTAGGCACTGAGGCGAGACTATTCCCCGCCCAATGCTTTGTTGAACCACCTCCATAACGGTCTCTATTCAGCCATCGGTCAGATACTTCGCGAAGTCATGCGCCAACGCGGCGCGCATCACGCCACTCGATGTTGCTGCCTCACGGGAGTGGCTTTGGATATCGTGGATTCCACGGGGCGTACCGCGGCTGTAGCAAGCGGTTTGATGGCGACATCTGATGGAGCGAGCTCTGAATACTTTGTGCCCAGCCTCAACCCGGTCCTGGCCGGCAATGGTGTCGTCGATCGTCCGGATTTTGCTGGATGCTGCCGGTTTGAAGACAGTCTCAGACCCGACATCATGAGGATGAGGCCAGGCAGACATTGCCTGAATTCTAGCTTCTGCTTTGCGTTTCATCGCGGTTGCTTTTACGGACCGATATTTATGCCGAATGCGGGTATCGGCATCGACGACAAGGTTTTGCGGTTGCGGTCATGAACTTTTAGTGGTGGCAGAGCTGACTGGGACCCGCTGCATCAGTGCACCGGCGGCACGCGCTCAATGTTGCCGGCACGCCATCGGTACCACAGCCATTCGCTGGGTGGACCCACGACGTCACCCTTGGCATCGAACCGCACCTTTCCGATAATTGTGGTGAACTCCCCCGAATGCAGGGCGGCCGCCACCTTGGCAGTATCGAAGCTGTTGGCTTGCCGGACTGCGTCAGCCCAGACCTGCACCGAGGCATAGCTCAGAACGGATTGTCCGCCCAGCTCCATGCCGCGCCGATGGGCTAACTCAATCAGTACCCTGCCGGCCGGCAGATCGAGGGGATTGGGCGAATAAGTGAAGATCACGGCTTCCCCCGCCTCGCCCGCAGCCTCCCAGTAACTCGGCGCTATCAGCGCGTCGCTGGCAAGAATGGCAATCGGCAACTTCGCCGCCACCACCTCGCGGGCGATCACTGCGATGTCGAGATCATAGGCGCCAATGAAGACCGCCTCTGTCCTGGTATCGACCATCCGCCGGATGACGCCCTCGTAGGTCTGGGCGCCCGGCGAGAAGCTCTCATCGACCACCGGCCTGATACCGTGGCTCGCCAAGTCTGAGCGCACCATGTTTGCCAGCCCCTTGCCGTAGAGGCTGCCATCGTCCAACACGGCGATGCGGCCGTGCGGCCAGGCAGCGACGAGCCGGCGCGCGATGGTGCGCCCCTGATTGTCGTCGCGGCCGAGCATGCGGAACACGGTGCTGATGCCCATCTCGGTCAGGGTCGGGTTGGTCGAGGCGGGGGTGATCTGCAGGATATGTGCCTTGGCATAGAGCGGCGCAGCCCGGATGCTGCAAGATGAGCAGGAATGGCCAATCACCACGGCTGGGGGTTTCGAAATGATCTGCTGGGCCGCAGCTTCGGCCTGGTCCGGATCGCACGCGTCGTCGACTGTGATGTACGTGAGCTTCTGCCCGAGGAGTCCGCCTTTCGCATTGATGTCATCGATGGCCAACTCGACCCCACCGGTGAAGTCGATGCCGTTTGCTGATTGCAGCCCTGTCATCGGCGCCGCGACAGCAATGACCTGATCCGCTTCTGCCGAGCCGGGAAGCAGGGAGGAGGTTAGCAGCGTCAGGACTAGGAGGAGAGTGCGGATCATCTATGCCGGTGATCGGTGCGAGTCGTGCTTCAACTGTCGCGCTCACAGGAAACCGGCCTCACTGGTCTCGTCAACAGCGCCCGGTTTCTGCCGGCCACCTTGGCGCGGTAGAGCGCGTGATCAGCTCGGGAGATCGCCGGTTCGATGTGCTCGTCTTCGTCCGCGAGTGCGCAGACGCCGAGGCTCACTGTTACGGGAATGCGAAAACCGTCCGCTTCGATTTGCGCCGATGCGACTGCCTTCCTGATCCGCTCAGCCGTCGCGAGGCTGTCCTCTCGGTCACTGCCTGGTAGCAAAACGGCAAATTCCTCTCCCCCGACACGAGCGAATAGGTCGCATGGGCGGAGGTTAAGCGTCGCAATATCGACGATTTGCTTGAGCACGGCATCGCCCGCAGCATGGCCGTAACGGTCATTGATGCGCTTGAAATGGTCGATATCCATCACCACGGCACCCAATGCATGGTCGCAACGCCGTGCCTCTGTGATCTCCGCCGCCGCGCGCATCTCGAAATGGCGTCGATTGGCGGCACCGGTCAGAGGGTCGATCATCGCGAGCCTTTCGAGATCCGCCGTGCGAGCTGCCACGCGCTTCTCCAACTCGACCGTCAGGCGGGATAGGTCGCTCACGGTCTCATACGCGCGCAACGCCGCGACGACGGTTGTGAACAGCTTCATCGCGGTCAGTTCCGCCTTGTCCGCGTAACCGTCGATCTCGTAGTTTAAAATGACGTCGCGCTCGGGCGCCTGACCGGGCTGGCCGGTGCGCAAGATGATGCGCATATCGTAGAGGCCAAGCTCTGTCCGGATTGTTCTGATCAAGTCGAGTCCCGCAGTCTCCGTTTCCATTACCACGTCGATCAAGGCTAGGGCTATGTCGGGCTCCTTTTCGAGGTGAGCACGTGCCGCAGCGCCCGAGGACGCGGTCAAGAGCCGCACCGCCCTGTTTCGGAAACGCAAGCGCTTCAAGCTCAGCTCTGTAACCCGAAAGACGTCGGGGTCGTCGTCAACCACCAAAACGCGCCAAGGGTTGCCGCCATGACTCTGCGCCGACTCCTCCTCCGACGCTTCGGCCGTGAAATTCAGTTCGTCGCCCAAAGACGCCATCCCGTCCATGGTTCCCTCCCGCACGAGCCAAGCAACAGCTGTATTCAAAGGGCCGCGCGGACGGTATACCTCAGGTCATATTTCAGGCGGATGTCGTGGCGAATCTATTAGTGTTTCAGATGTGTCAGGGTTGGCTTCAGTTATTTCAGGACGGTGCCTTCGACGGTGAGTCTTTGCCGCTAAGACGGTGTACGAGAAGTCTCAGCGATGGGAGGTGTCCGAAGGCCTCGAGTCCGGTTGTCGCATTGCCGCTTGGACTGAAAAAGCGGCGGGAGTGGAAAATACTGCGCCAAGCGGGTTCGTACTTGGGTCGACAGCCGTGAATGGACGTGCCGGCGGGTATCAGCCCCGGGATCTCACCGGCTTGCCGCTGCTGCGCGCGTCTCATCGAGGCACGCGCTCGTCTGACGCCGCTGGCTACGAAAAAGCGACATGGGTGGTCCCTCTGGCGCAGAGGCCCTTCGGAGCCGCCCCCGCCCTCGGCCGAGCGGGAAACCTGCGTGCCGGCCGCAATCGTTCTATCCCGGACGGCTAGGCGGTCCAGCTGTTGCGGAACGGGCTATGACAAAATGACGAGCCGTCGCTAAACAACAGATCGACGCACTCGAGAGGACACGCCATGCCGGTGATGCCGGGGAAGACTGCTTTGCTCGAACTGCTGAAGCAGGAGGGCGTGCGCGTGATGTTCGGCAACCCCGGCACCACTGAGCTGCCACTGATGGACGCGCTCGCGGCCGAACATGAGCTGCGTTACGTGCTGGCCCTGCAGGAGGCCGCCGCGATGGGTATGGCCGACGGCTACGCGCAGGCGTCAGGCGGGCTGGCGGTGGTGAACCTGCATGTCGCGCCTGGCCTCGGTAACGCAATGGGCATGCTCTACGATGCGCAGAAGGCCGGCTCCCCGGTCATCGTCACCGCGGGACAGCACGAGCAGGGATTCAATCTGACCGAACCGCTGCTGTGGGCGGATTTGCCGATCATCGCGCGGCCGTTCGTGAAATGGTCGGCCGAGGTGCGGCAGTTGTCCGATCTGCCGCGGGCGATCCATCGCGCGGCGAAGACGGCGCTGGCACCACCCAGCGGGCCGGTGTTCCTGTCGCTGCCGGGCGACATTCTACTGGCGAGCGGTGAGCTCGATCTCGGCGAACCGACGCGGGTCGCACCCGCCATCCGGGGCGACGCGCGCGCCATTGCCGCGGCAGCGGAGCTGCTGGCGAAAGCCGAGAGTCCCGTGATCATTGCCGGCGATGCGGTCCCGCAGCACGACGCGCTGGGCGAACTGGTCGAACTCGGGGAGTTGCTGGGCGCGCCGGTGTACGACGAAGGGATGGCGAGCCGTGCGATGTTTCCCTCGTCGCATCCGCTCTATCACGGCGCACTGGTGCGCCTGCCTGGCGCGATCCGCGCCATGCTGGGACAGCATGACCTGCTGGCGTCCATTGGCGCCGATTTGTTCACTCTGTCTCTGCCGGGCGATGTGGAGTCGCTGCCCGACGGCATGCCGGTGGTGCATCTCGATACCGATCCGTGGGAGCTCGGCAAGAACTATCCGGCAAAATCGGCGATCCTCGGCAACCCCAAAGCGACACTTCCCGAGCTCACTGAAGCCGTACGCCGCGTGCGGACAATGGCGCAAGCACAGCGTGCCGCCAAACGGCTCGAGCACGTGAAGGCGGAAGGTGTGGCCAGTCTGGCGCGGCTGCATGCGTTGGCGGCCGCCTCGATCGACCGCCATCCGATCCATGCGCTGTCACTGATGCAGGCGATCGGCGAGGTACTGCCAGCCGAAGCGGTGGTGATAGACGAAACCGTGTCTTCCGGTGTCGGGCTTCGGCGCTTCCTGAAAAGCAACGATCCGCAAAGTTTCTTCGGTCTGCGCGGCGGTGGCATCGGCTGGGGCCTGCCGGCAGCGATCGGCGCCAAGCTGGCGCTACCGGAACGTCCGGTGGTGGCGCTGATCGGCGACGGCTCTGCGCTCTATACCATCCAGGGGCTGTGGACCGCCGCGCATGAAAAGCTGGCGATGGTGTTCGTCATTATCAACAACTCATCATACCGGATCCTGAAGCAGCGCACCAATGCGATGAAGGCGCTGGCGGCACAGACGGATCGCTATGTCGGCATGGACCTCGACAGTCCACGCGTTGATTTCGTTGCTGTTGCACGGGGCTTCGGCCTGACCGCGCATCGTGCGACCCAGTTGTCGGAGGTGAGCGACATGCTGGCAGCCGGATTGTGTGCGGACGGGCCGACACTGATCGACGTCGAAGTAGACCGTTCGTGGAAGCCGGTGTGAGCCTCGCGCCGTCATGACGACGCTCGGTCTTCGATGTCGCCCGCCAGGATGATGGCTCTCTCGTGTCCCTGTCGGTGGTCGCCGCTGGTCCTATATCAGTGACCTGCCCCATCGCGGCGCTTCCCCTGGTGGACGAGGCGCGACAGACGCAGCCCCCTGATTGCGCGCTGTCACAACGAGCGGAAACTTTGCAACGGCGACGGTTTGGTCAAGATTGTGCCCATGCGATGAAGGGAGCCCGCATGGCCAGGCTGGCAGGACGGCGGATCATTGTCGTTGGCGGCGCATCCGGCATCGGCCGCGCAACCGCCGCTATGTTCGCGCAGGAAGGCGCTGCGGTGGCCGTGCTCGACCGCGCCGCTGATGCCGCCGCTCAGGTGGCGCGCGACATTGGCGGACGGGCCACCACGGTCGATGTGGCCGATCCGGCCTCGGTCGATGCGGCGGTGAGAGAGGCGGCGTCATCGCTGGGCGGTATCGATGGCGTGGTGAATGCTGCGGGCATTCTGTCCTCCGGCGGCATCGCAGAGACCACGCCCGAGGAATTCAGCCGCACGCTCGCGGTCAACCTGACCGGCATTTTCCTTGTGGTGCGTGCCACGCTGCCGCATCTGCGCCAGGCACGTGGCGCGACGGTGGTGAATATCGGCTCGGGCGTCGGACTGATGCCGACCGGACCAGGTACGATCGCTTATGTGGCCTCGAAGGGCGGCGTCATCGCCATGAGCAAGTCGATGGCGGCCGAGCTCGCGCCGGATATCCGGGTCAATGTCGTCTGCCCTGGCCTGGTCGATACCGCCATGACAGCGCCGTTCCTGCGCGACGCGTCCGGCGCGGTGCGACCGGAGCTTGCACAGCGCTACCCGATGGGCCGTCCGGCCTCACCCGATGAGATCGCCGCCGCCATCCTGTTTCTGACCGGCGCCGAATCGTCCTTCGTCACCGGCATCGCCATGCCGGTCGATGGCGGGCGAACCTTTCATTGAACGCCGACGAGGGACCGATGGAATTCGCCGGTGGCTGCCATTGCGGCAATCTGCGCGTGCATCTGCGGTTGACGCTGCCGCCAACCGAGGCCGCGTTGCGATCGTGCCGTTGCTCGTTCTGTCGCGCGCACGCCACGCGTACGGTGTCGGATCCGCACGGGATGTTCGAGGTCTGGGCCGATGATTGGTCGGACGTGGAACCGTACAGGTTCGGCACCCGCACGGCCGACTACCTCGTTTGCCGCCGCTGCGGCGTCTATATCGGCGCCGTTGGCGAGACGCCGGCGGGCCTGCGCGCGGTGGTCAATACCAATAGCCTGGTTGGGCGCGACGCCTTCACGCAGGCCCCGGCGCGACCGGATCATGATGGCGAGGAGACCCCGGCGCGGCTCGCGCGCAGAGCGGCGAACTGGACGCCGGCTGTGCTGCACCGGTAGGCCGATGCGGATCCCTATATTCCTCTCCAGTCAGGTGCCTGCCCACGGCGATCGGCGCCGCGGACGCGGGGCTCCGGAGCAGCGCAGGGGCTACAGAAGAAGAATTCAAGGATCCGTGCGCTCGGGTTCTGCGGCGCGTTGCACCGCGCCGCGGAGAGCCAATCGCGGGGATCGATAAGCTTGGCCTCCGCGGTCACGGCGATTCGCTGCAACGCCGCAGGGCGTCAGCCCGCCGCGATCCCTGCCAAGGGACGCCACTCAACCCTCAGGATTCTCTGGCTCCCCGGTTAGATCCCGTGCCACCTCCGGCTGATGCAGCAGCCGGTCGATCTTCATCGCGTAATCCAGCGTGTGATCCGGCTGGAACCCGAGGTCCGGCGCGAACTTCAACCTGAGCGCCTGCGCCACCTGCCCGCGCAGGAATGGCGCGGCACGCTTGAGCGCCGGCAGCAACGCATCCACATCCGACCGCCCCAGCCGCGAAACAAACGCCGTGGCATGTTTCAAGTCAAGCGAGACCCGCACTTCCGTGACAGTCAGAGCCGCATCAGCGAGCTCCGGATCGCGGAAATCGCGCCGTTCAAACAAGCCAGCCAGCACGTGACGGATTTCCTCCGCTACCCGTAGCTGCCGTTGGCTCGGTCGTTCACGCTGCGGCCGCTTCAAGCCGCGACCAGTTCTGTCTCGAAGCACTCGACCACGTCGCCTTCCTGCAGGTCATGGAAGTTCGCGAACGACAACCCGCATTCGTAGCCGCGCGCCACTTCGCGCACGTCGTCCTTGAAGCGCTTCAATTGCGAGAGCTCGCCGGTGTGGATCACCACGTTGTCGCGCAGCACGCGCACGCCGGCGCCGCGCTTGACCACGCCCTCTGTGACCATGCAGCCCGCCACCTTGCCGACGCGGCTGATGGCGAACACTTTGCGCACTTCCGCGTAGCCGAGGAACTTCTCGCGCGCCTTCGGCGCCACCTTGCCTTGCACCAGCTTCTCGATGTCGTCCGCCAGCTCGTAGATGATCGAGTAGTAGCGGATCTCCACGCCCTCCCGCGCGGACAGGTCGCGGGCCTGTGTTGTCGCCCGGACATTGAACGCCACGACAACCGCGTCCGAGGCCTTGGCAAGCTGGATGTCGCTTTCCGTGATCTGTCCGACCGCGGCATGCAGCACACGTACTTTCACTTCATCATGCGCCAGCTTCAGCACGGTCTGCTGGATCGCCTCAGCGCTGCCCTGCACGTCGGCCTTGATGAGAACAGCGACTTCCTTCTGCTCGCCAGCCTGGATGCGTGCCAACATCTCGTCCAGCGTGCCGCGCTGACCGGTGGTGACGCCGGCCGCCTTCTCCCTCTGGCGGCGGGTACGGAATTCGGTGATCTCACGCGCCCGGCCTTCGTTGTCCACCACGACAAACGGTTCGCCCGCAACCGGTACGCCAGAAAGGCCCAGCACTTCCACCGGCACCGATGGCGGTGCCTCGGTGAGAGCGCGACTCTTGTCGTCGAGCATCGCGCGCACGCGCCCCCATTCGGCGCCGGCCACCAGAATGTCGCCCTGCTTGAGCGTGCCCTTCTGCACCAGCACGGTCGCGACCGGGCCACGCCCGCGATCGAGACGGGACTCGATCACCGTGCCTTCCGCGGCGCGGTTCGGGTTCGCCTTCAGATCGAGGATTTCTGCCTGTAGCAGAATCGCCTCCTGCAGCCGGTCGAGACCGGTCTTCTTCAACGCCGAGACTTCCACATCCTGCGTCTCGCCGCCCATTTCCTCCACGACGACTTCATACGACAGCAGCTCCTGACGCACCCGGTTCGGGTTGGCGTCCGGACGGTCCATCTTGTTGATGGCAACAATGATTGGCGCGTTCGCAGCCTTGGCGTGACGGATCGCTTCGATCGTCTGGGGCATGACGCCGTCGTCGGCCGCCACGACCAGCACGACAATGTCAGTCACGCCGGCCCCGCGGGCGCGCATCGCCGTGAACGCCTCGTGGCCGGGCGTGTCGATGAAGGTGATCTTCTGCCCGCTTTCCAGCGTGACCTGATAGGCGCCGATATGTTGCGTGATGCCGCCCGCTTCGCCGGCAGCCACGTCGGTCTGGCGCAGTGCGTCCAACAGCGACGTCTTGCCGTGGTCGACGTGGCCCATGACGGTGACCACAGGGGGACGTGGCGCCAAGTCCGCCTCGGTGTCGGCGACGCCTTCCAGGCCCATTTCCACGTCCGACTCGGAGACGCGCCGCGCCCGGTGACCGAATTCCTGCACCACAAGTTCTGCGGTGTCGGCGTCCAACGACTGCGTGATGGTCGCCATCACGCCCAACCGCATCAGCGTCTTGACGACATCGCCGACGCGCGCGGCCATACGGTTTGCCAGTTCTTGCACGGTGATCGCATCGGGCAGCACCACGTCGCGCACGACCTTCACCTGGTCGGAGCGCAACCGCTCCAGTTCGGCCTGCCGGCGCTCGCGTTCGCGCTGGCGGCGCACCGAGGCGAGCGAACGGACCTTCTCGTCCTCGCCCTCGATTGCCGCCTGCACATCGATGCGGCCTGGCCGCCGCCGGTCCTCCAGTCCCTTCTTGGGAGCCGGCACAGGCGGCCGCCGAGGTGGCATGCCAGCGCCAGGGCGGCGCACGGGGCGCGCTTCTTCGTCCTCGTCCACCACCCGGGCGCCCGGCCGCAGCCGCAGCGTCTCGGTCGGTGTGGATGGCGCGGCGGGGGCTGCCGGCGCACGCCGTCGTTGCTCGTCCGGGCCGCGCGCGGTCGCGGTGCCGGCCTTCGCGGCAACAGCCTGAGCAGCGACCGCGGCTTCCGCCGCCTCGCGTGCCTCTGCCTCAGCCTTCGCCCGCTCGACCTCTTCCTCCGCGCGGCGGGCCTCTTCCTCGGCCGCCTTGCGCGCGTCTTCTTCGCGCCGACGGGCCTCCTCGGCCGCTGAGAGAATGGAGATCTTCTCCTGCTCGCGCCGCTCCGCCTCGCGCTTTGCGGTTTCCTCCCGCTGCTGCTCCAGCGCACGCTGGCGAGCCGCGAGTTCGGTCTGCGTCAGTGCGCGACCGGCCCCTGCAGGCGGACGCCCTGCCGGCGCCGTCGCCCCGCGCATCTGCGGCGCGCCAGACGCCGCGGCCTGCGCTGGTGTGGGTGGCGCGCCAACGGCAGCGCGCTTTTTGCGCACCTCTACCTGCACCACCTTCGACCGGCCGTGACTGAAGCTTTGCCGTACAGACCCCGCGTCCACAGTGCGGCCGAGCTCGAGCCGTCCGGAGGTCGGACGGAGAGAGAGCCGGCCCTTGGCGGCGTCCTGATCGTTGCTTTCGCTCATGCTTTACCCGTTGGCACCCGAATCTTCACGCACTGCGACAGTTCCCTGCCGCGTCTTCCTCAATCCGTCCAGCCGCCCCGCTTCAATGCAGAGCTGATCTGCCAGCTTCCCCGGCGAAATCGCCACATGGACCACGCGATCCCGCCCGAATATCTGCCCGAGCGTCGCGGCCGGCAAAGGCTCCAGCACCGGCAATGCTGCCGCGCCCGACATTAATCGTACGCGCTCCGCCGCACTGCCGTCCGATGCCTCCAGCACCAGCCGTGCGCGGCCGTTCCGGACCCACTCCCGCGCCTTTGCCTGGCCCGCGACCGCCTGCCCGGCACGGCGCGCCAAGCCCAGCAGTTCGCCGATCCGGCGGACCAGCGCCACCTCAAGCGTGGCAAGGAAATCCTGGGGCAGTACGACCGGCCCGCGCGCGGCCTTGGCAAATGCACGCGCCAGAGCTCCCTTCGCAAGGGTCGCTTCTATCACATCCCCGGACGCGCTCAACCACATTCCCCGGCCGGGCAGCCGTGCGGTGATATCAGGCACGAGCGAGCGATCCGGCCCGAGAACGAAGCGAATCAGACGCTCTTTGGGCAAACGCTCGCGTGTGACCACGCAGCGGCGCAACGGGCCGGATTCGCGTGGTTCGTCCTCCGCGACAGGCGCTTCCAGCAAGTCATGCTGCGCCGTGGCTCGCCTCCTCGGCCGGCGCGTCCTCGCCCTCAAACCAGTGGGCGCGCGCGGCCATGATCACGTTGTTCGCCGTCTCCTCGTCCATGTTGTCGGCGCCGACGACTTCAATGAGTTCGTCCGAAGCGAGGTCGCCCAGGTCATCCAGCGTCTTTACGCCTTTCTCACCGAGCGCCACCAGCATGGCCGGCGTCAGCTCTTCGATCGCCGCGACTTCGTCCATCACGCCGAGCTCGACACGGCGCTCGGTCAGCTCAGTGTCGCGGCGGGTGATGAAAGCCTCCGCGCGGCGAATGAGCTCCTCGGCGACGTTCTCATCAAAGCCTTCGATCGCCGCGACTTCCTCGAGCGGCGTGAATGCCAGTTCTTCAACCGAGTTGAAGCCTTCGGTCACCAGCAGCCCGGCGATCACATCATCCACATCCAGCGCTTCGACAAACAAGCTGGAGCGGCGGCGGAACTCTTCCTGGCGACGCTCGCTTTCTTCGGCCTCCGTCAGGATGTCGATGTCCCACCGGGTCAGTTGCGATGCGAGCCGCACGTTCTGGCCGCGCCGTCCGATCGCCAAGCTGAGTTGTTCATCCGGCACCACGACTTCGACGCGGCCGGCTTCTTCGTCCATCACCACCTTGGTGACTTCGGCAGGAGCAAGCGCGTTCACCACGAAAGTCGCGGCCTGCGGCGACCACGGAATGATATCGATCTTTTCGCCTTGCAATTCCTGCACGACAGCCTGCACGCGCGAGCCGCGCATGCCGACGCAGGCACCAACGGGATCGATCGATGAATCGCGGCTGATCACCGCCATCTTCGCGCGACTGCCGGGATCGCGCGCGACGGCCTTGATCTCGATGATGCCGTCATAGATTTCCGGGACTTCCTGCGCAAACAGCTTCGCGAGGAAACCCGGATGCGTGCGGCTAAGGAAGATCTGCGGGCCGCGCGGCTCCTCGCGCACATCATAGATGTAGGCCCGCACGCGATCGCCATTGCGAAAGCTTTCGCGGGGGATCAGCTCATCGCGGCGCAGCAGGGCCTCGGCGCGGCCCAGCTCCACCATCAGATTGCCGTACTCGGTGCGTTTCACCACTCCGTTGATGATCTCGCCGACCCGGTCCTTATATTCCTCGTACTGCTTCTTGCGCTCCGACTCGCGCACGCCCTGGACGATAACCTGCTTCGCGGTCTGCGCGGCGATGCGGCCGAAATCGATCGGCGGCAGCGGATCAACGATGAAATCGCCAAGACCCTTATCGGGGAACAGCTTGCGGGCGATGGCGATCGGCATCTGGGTTTCTTCGTTCTCCACCGCCTCGACAATCTCGGTCCAGCGGGACAGACGCACGTCGCCGGTTTTGCGATCGATCGTGGCGCGGATGTCCTTCTCGTGGCCGTACTTCGCACGGCCGGCCTTCTGGATGGCCTTTTCAAGCGTGTCGAGCACCTCCTCGCGCTCGATTCCCTTTTCGCGCGCGACGGTGTCGGCGACCAGCAGCAGTTCGGGGCGGGCGACAGCGGTATCCATGTGCGGCCTCTGTCAGTTGGGCTTTGTTAGGTTTGCGGTTGCGTCGATCAGCGCATCGGTCAGCACCAGCTTGGCGCTGCGCATGTCGTTCAGCTTCAGTGCGACGACGCTGGAGTCGTTCAGGCGCAGGCGCGCGGTTTCCTCGTCGGCGCCCAGGGCGACGCCAGAGAACTGCTTGCGGCCGTCGAGCGGGACGTTGAGTTCGACGCGGGCGAGATGGCCGGCGAAGCGGTTCCAGTCCTTCACCCGCGTCAGCGGGCGGTCGATACCGGGCGAACTGATCTCCAGTGTCCACGGTCCGGGCATCGGGTCCTCCACGGTCATCATGGCGTTGAAGTGACGGCCGAGGTGTTCACAGTCATCGAGAGTGACCGCGTTGCCATCGACACGGTCGATCATGATCTGCACCGTCGGCCGATGACGGCCGAGCACGGCGACGCGCACCAGCTCGTAGCCCATGTCGTGCAGGGACGGCTCGACGAGGGCGACGATGCGGGCTTCCAGGCCAGTCGGGCGAGGATGCATTTGGTCCAAAACAGAAAAGGCGGCCCGTGAAGGCCACCCCCCGTTACGCAGCGGAGAATGTGATTGAGCCGGCTAGATAGCGAGCAAACGGCGATTTGGCAAGGGTTGGCAGACTGTCAGCCATTCGTGGTCCGGGCGGCGGCGCAGACATCCGCGACATGGGCCAGCCAAGACGCGGGGGCCAGCCAAGACGCGGGCGGGTCAGGCCGCAACGTCGGCCCCCAGATGACGGAAATCCCTGCCCTTCCGGGCGAGGACGACGCTAAAGCCGCCCCGAATCCAGCGCGACACGCAATTCGGCGCTCTCGATCAGCCCGCGCCGCAGAAAGAGATCGATCAGTACCAGATTGACGTTGAACTTGAACGCGTCGCCGTCGCGCACGGCCGCGATCACCTCAACCACCGGCCAAAGCTCGAATGCCGCAACCTCTCCGTCCATTGCCTGCGGCACGAAGTCGGCCGGCAGATCCAGGTCGTAGCAGTGGACGAAATCCCGCCGCAGCCCCTCATCCCGCTCCATCGTATAGGCGATGGTACCGACATGCCGCGCCTGCGCGGCCAGCGCCGCGGGGATTGCCGCCTCTTCCTCCGCCTCTTTGATCAGCGTCTCCCAGGGCGTCAGCCCCGCCGGCACGCCGCCGGCGGTGATATGATCCAGCTTGTCGGGGTCGAGTGTCTTGGTCGCCGCGCGCCGTGCAATCCAGACGTGCAGCCCGTCCGTCCGGTCTACCAGCCCGTTCAGGTGCGCACCGACCGCGAACACGCCAAACGACGGGATCGCGCCGCGGTCGATCTGCGCGAGCACCGGCCCACCCGGGTCCGTCCGCACGTCGAACTGCTCGTTCCGCCAGCGACAGAAACCCCGCTCCGCGAGCGTCCTTGCAATCGATGCCAACGCGGTCGGATCGTTCAGTGTTACCCCGGCCGCATCGGCGGTCACATTCGGAAACCCAGCCAAAGCCGCCGCAAGCCCCGGCCTGACCCACCCGACCGGCGTCGCCCCCAGCCGGAACGGCAGCCGTTCCCCGGGCAGCCGGGCATTGTTGCAGGTGCGAATATGGCGGAGGAAACCACCGATGGCAGCCGCATCGTCCACGCGTTTATCTTTCAATTCGTCCATCAGCACGCCACATGCGCGAGCATGAGGCACATGAGATCCGCCGCGCCGCCGCCGCAACTCCCGGCCTCGCTGCAAGTACAACGCTCCGGCATCCAGACGGTGCTCTCGCTGGTGCCCTATCTCTGGCCGGCGGGCAACGCTGTGGCCCGGCTGCGCGTGCTCGCCGCCGTTGTCTGCCTTGTGCTCGCCAAGGTCGCAACGGTTGGCGTGCCGCTGATCTACGCCCGGATCATCGACCGCCTGACACCCGCACACGGCGGCATGCTGGTGCTGCCGGTGGCGCTGGTTGTCGCCTACGGCCTGACGCGGATCGGTTCGTCGGGGTTCGGCGAGCTGCGCGATGCGCTGTTCGCCGCGGTGGGACAGCGTGCCGTGCGGCAGCTTGCGCTGCGCACATTCCAGCATTTGCACGGACTCTCGCTGCGCTTCCACCTGGACCGGCAGACCGGCGGACTCGCGCGCATCATTGATCGTGCCACGCAGGGCATGCAGTCGGTGCTGCGGCTGGCCGTGTTCAACGTGGTGCCAACCGCGATCGAGCTCGCTCTGGTCACGATCGTTATATGGAGACTGTTCGACTGGCGCTTTGCCGCTGCGACCGTGCTGGCGGTTCTGGCCTATATCGTTTTCACCATGCTGTTCGCCTCGCGCCGCGCGCGGTTGCGGCGGACGATGAACGACACCGACAATGACGCCTCGACCAAGGCGATCGACAGCCTGCTGAACTTCGAGACGGTCAAGTATTTTGGCAACGAGGCGCATGAAGCCGCGCGCTATGACGCATCGCTCGCGCGCTATGAACGCGCCGCAGTGAAAGTGCAGGTATCACTGAACATGCTCAACCTCGGTCAGGCAGTGATCATCGTAACGGGTCTCACGATCATCATGCTGATGGCGGCGAACGGCATGCGCGACGGCAGTATGACGATCGGCAAGTTCGTGCTGATCAACACGTATCTGATGCAGCTTTATCAGCCGCTGAATTTCCTCGGCATGGTGTACATGACGATTCGCCAGGGTCTGGTGGATATGGAACAGATGTTCCGGCTGCTGCGCGTGCCGTCGGACGTCACCGACCGGCCGGGTGCGATGGAACTGGCGGCGCATCTGTCGGAAGGGCCGGCGGGTGACGTGTGTTTTGAGAACGTCTCGTTCGGCTATGGCCCGGATCGTGCAATCCTGCGTGGCGTGGATTTCGCTGTTCCGGCGGGACGCAAACTGGCGATCGTCGGGCCGACGGGCGCCGGCAAATCCACCATCAGCAGGCTGCTGTTCCGCTTTTATGACGTCACCAGCGGGCGCATCACCATCGACGGTCAGGACATCCGCGACCTGACGCAGCAGAGCCTGCACTCTGCGATTGGCGTCGTACCACAGGATACGGTTCTGTTCAACGACACGATCCGCTACAACATCGCTTACGGCAGGCCCGGTGCGAGCCAGGACGAAATAGAAGATGCGGCGCGTCTGGCTCAGGTGCACGACTTCGTCATGAAGCTGCCCGATGGCTACGACACGCAGGTCGGTGAGCGCGGCCTGAAACTGTCCGGTGGGGAGAAGCAGCGCGTGGCAATCGCGCGCACGATCCTGAAGGATCCGCGCATCCTCATTCTCGATGAGGCGACGAGTGCGTTGGACACACGCACCGAGCAGGAGATTCAGGCGGCGCTGCGCGGCCTCGCACGGTATCGTACCACTCTGGTGATCGCGCATCGCCTGTCCACGGTGGTGGATGCGGATGAGATCATCGTCCTGTCCGAAGGTCGCATCGCGGAACGCGGCACGCATGAGGCGTTGCTGGCACAACGCGGGCTCTATACGCGCATGTGGGCGCTGCAGACAATCGAACAGGAAGAGGCAGAACCGGTGGAAACCGATTGAGTCGGGAGCAAACGCCATGCCGACAGGATCAGACGAAGCCCCGCCCGCCGATCTCAGTCACGCAGGTGCGGTGGTCGACAAAGCGATCGAATACATGGTGGGGCAGAATATCGAGGGGCTGTCGATCGCGTCCGCGTTGTTAGGCGGCGCCTTGGCGGTCCTGTCGCGCAGCGTCGCGGACGAGGCGATCATTTCCATCCTGAACAATGCTATCACCAGCGTGAAGACCGGCGAACTACGGCGCTAGCGCCAATAAGCGAGGTCGCTGCCAGAAATCGCCAGCGAGGCCGCGTAGTCGCGGTTGGCGATGCCTACCTGTCAACCCAGATGCCCGCTAGCTGTGGCGCAAGAAGAATACAACGTCGGTGGAATCCTGTGTCCCATTGCGGAATCCGGTGTTGATGATGCGGCGCAACGCCATGCGCGCCGACCGCGCCTCAATCCCGCACGATCGGGCAAGTCTCATCCCTCACCCAGTCGCCGAAGCTGAGATAGTAAACCCGCACGTCATCATATCCCGCCCGCACTGCTGCGGCCGCTGCCAACGCCGCACGGCCGCCACCTTCACAATGCGTGACGAGGTGATGGTCCTGGTTGAATCCGGCGCGCTCCATCATGCCGCGCAGCACTTCGGCCCGGTGGACGACGCCTTTTTCCATCAGCTCGGCATGCGACAGATGCTGCGCGCCAGGCAGGTGCCCGCTGCGCGCCCGGCCACGTGCGTCCTCGCCGGTAAACTCGGCGCGGGTACGGCTGTCGAAGACGTGCGCCGCGTCGCCAAGCTGCCGCTTGAGCGTATGGCGGTCGACCACGCCGACCATTCCTACGCCGGGATCCACCTGGAACGGCCGTGCGGCCGGTGCTGCCGCTGCCGGCAGAGCGGACGCGGACGCGACCGCCGGCCACCCGCCATTCAGAATGGCAGCGCGCAAGCCGAAATACTGCAGGATGAACCACACGCGTGCCGCATTGGTCATCGCGCCCGCGTCGTAAGCCACCGCGACCGCATCATCTCCTATGCCAATCGCCTGCAGTGCCGCATTCCAAGGGTCAGGCTTCTCGAAGCCGACGTCGGCGTTCTTGATCATGGCGTCCCATGCGTCTAGCGGCACGCGTACAGCTCCCGGTGCGTGGCCCGCGTCGAATGCGGCCTGGTCGCGCACGTCCAGATAACGGACGGGGCCTAGCGATGTCAGGCCGGCAACATCGACGAATGGGTCGATTGGCATGGCAGTCTCCTCTTCGCGCAACGACCCGGACTGTACACCGGCCGACCGCCCTCGGAAACGCCCGGGCCACTCGTTGTGCATTGCGAGGAGCCGGGCAACGACGCAATCTGTCAGCGGGATTGTTCCGGCCCC
>JASHQG010000334.1 GCA_030037665.1 Acetobacteraceae bacterium | reverse complement strand
GGGGCGGAGAGGGTTAAGAACGGACGCGGGCTGGGTTCCCGAACGCGGTGGCAGCGGCAGGTACATCGCGGGTTACCACGCTTCCTGCACCGATCAGAGCGTCATCTCCAATGGTTACGCCCGGCAGGATCACGGCACCGCCTCCGATCCAGACATTGCGACCAATCTGGATGGGTCGGCCGTACTCCAGACCAGACGGTCGGCTGGCCGGATCGCGCGGGTGCTCGGCAGAGAGAATCTGCACGGCCGGCCCGATCTGGGTCCGGTCTCCGATTGCGACCGCCACCACATCGAGGATCACGCAATTGAAGTTCAGGAAAACACCTGCCCCAAGGCTGATGTTGAAGCCGTAGTCGCAGTGAAACGGGGGACGGATGACGGCACCCTCACCGACCACAGCAAGCCGTTCCAACAACAGAGTGCGTCGCTCAGAGGTCGATTTGGCAAGGGCGGCGTTGTAGCGAGCCAGCCATTGTTGTGTTGCCTCCAACTCCGCCTGGAGGTCCGCATCGGCAGGATCGTACAGTTCGCCGGCCAGCATCTTTTCTCTTTCTGTCCTCGCCATCAGGTTACTCCTCCGTTGTCGCCGGCCATTGAGTACCACCAACGTTTTCGGTCGGCACATTCCGCGACACAAAGCCGCCCCGCAGGCTGCACAAATATGTCCTCGACGGCGCTCCTCAAACAACTGTCCTGTGAATCAGACGAGGCACGCAGGTTTGCGCCGGATCCGCTGACACGATGGCATCAAATGGTGCATCGATGCCCGCCGCAGCGCGAACCTCCGGATAATTGGTCTGCAATGCCCGTTGGGTGGTGCGTTGATCATTGCCTTATTGACTATGGAAGCTACCGGCATGGCCCTAAATGGTACGAGCCAGTTGCAAATCCTTCTCACGCACATCCGATGGGCTGACACCACGACCCTGAGTCACTGACACCAATGACAAGAATCACACAGGCTCAGATGGACACAACGAAATCCTGCCCGGCATTCTGACTTCAGCGACCGGTTGATCCCTGGCCCATGCGCGATAACTGCTTCGCTGCTCCGGTGGCGCCACAACCCCTTGCTGAACTGTCGCGCCTGCAGATCGCGTTGATCAGGTTGCATGTTTGCAGTATTTTCCTTCGAAAACGCGGAGCGAAGCGTGCGGTATATCGTCTATGACACCGAGACGAGTGGCCTGGACACGACCTTTGATCAGGTCTTGCAGTTTGCAGCGCTTCTTGCCGACGAAGATCTCAACGAGATCGAGTCGCTTGTGGTGCGGTGCCGGCGTCTTCCCCACATCGTCCCATCGCCTGGCGCCCTGCTGGTGACGGGCGTGCGGCCCGTTGATCTGGAGCAGGCTGAATTGTCCTTCCACCAGATGATGCTGAAAGTGCACCGGAAACTCGTCGCGTGGAGCAAGGGGGGTGCGGTCTTTCTCGGTTACAATTCGATCCGATTCGATGAGCGGCTGCTACGTCAGGCGCTATACCAGAACCTGTTGCCGGTCTACCTCACGAACACCAACGGAAACGTCCGTGGTGATGTCATGCGAATGGTGCAGGCTTGCGCGGCTCATCATCCGAACAGGTTCATCGTTCCGACTGATGAAGAGCGTTGTGCGGTTTTCAAGCTCGGCGAGGTCGCCGCGGCCAACCGCATCGTGCTGGACAACGCCCACGATGCGCTGGCAGACGCCAGAGCCACTCTCGCGGTCGCCCGTCTGCTGCGTGAACGGGTTTCCGACGGCTGGAACTGGATGCTGCGAATGGCCTCCAAGAAGGGGGTTCAAACCATCCTGCGCTCTCCTGTTCTGTGCCTGACCGACTGGTACTCCGGGAAGCCCTATTCGTTCATGGTGACCCCGGCCGCCAGCATCACCAGTGCGTCGTCCGAGGTCGCTATGTTTGACCTTGCGCATGACCCGGCCACCTATCTCAACCTGCCTTCTCAGACGTTAGGTGGCTACATCACCGGCGAGACGAAGGTTCTCCGTCGCCTGAGGACCAACGCGCAGCCCATTCTGTTTCCCGCCAACCTTGCGCCGGAGGACGTGCGTGGCGGCAAGCTGTCCGAGTCGGTATATCTCGACAGGGCGCGCCGCATACAGATGCACCCGAGATTCCGGGCAATGGTGACCCAGGC
The DNA here is from genome assembly GCA_030037665.1 of Acetobacteraceae bacterium. GTDB lineage: Bacteria > Pseudomonadota > Alphaproteobacteria > Acetobacterales > Acetobacteraceae > JASHVB01. Next base: position 1,378 of record JASHQG010000334.1, on the reverse strand, counting down.
GATGTCCCATCTGTATGACGATGAGGTGCCGGCGGAGCATGTGGAGCAGCGCATCTACGATGGGTTTCCGCCCGACGACGACCTCGTGCTGCTCACGGATTTCCATAAAGCGGCGTGGGAGGAGCGAATGCCGATCGCCCGTAGGTTCTTGGATAAAAGACTACGCGCACTCGCCGGGCGGTTGATCGGGGTTGAGCGGCCAGGATTGCTGTCGGCAGTTGAACGGCATCGGTTCGATGACTTTGTGGCCTCGAGGCTGTTGGCTGACGGCGCGGTTCCGTGGAGGACGGTGCAGAAGGCACTGGACGATGTGGAGCAACGAAGCCAAGCGGCTGATTCTGAGCAAAGGGACCGGCTGGCGGAGATCGAAACGTACCTCAGAGACATCGCCAAACACGCGCGTTCTCAATAGGTCGGTGGACGCCGCCGGCATACGTGTTCGCCTTCGGACAGTAAGGGTATGCGCAAGGGTCACGGACCGATTCCAATGGAGGCGGACGGCGACGTGACGATGATGGCCTGCGGCAGCATGTTGTCGATCCTGTGACCGACGGACCGGCTCGACCAAGTATTATCCGACAACCGCGACATCCACGATCTCATTCTGGCACGTGCGCTCGTTGCTTTGCCAACCGGACGATGCGGGGCCTGACGACTGTTGATCATGACCTGCCTCGATCCGATGCCGCGGGGTTCGCACTCTCGTGGACGGTGCGTGGAGTGCCAGAGACATCCCTGTCGAGATATTTATCCGACACAGCAGTCAAGAATTCCGTGCTGAGCTTACTTCCGGGCATTTGCCAGCGAGCTCAGGAGACCGCAGGCCCATGGGTCACCATGGACGCAATCTTCATGCACGCGGGTGAGGAAGCTCGGTCGTTGGGCTTCGCAACTGGCGAGGAGCAGCAGCAATCCAAGCCATATGGTAGGCAACATGGTGGTATTTGATTGGCTTGCGGCCGGGTTCTGATGATCAATCGGGGCGCAGATCATTGACGCAGATCGATACAGGTCAACTGCGATCATCTCATGTGACGCTTAATAAAGAAGGCCGGTAAAAGTGTCAATAGAACCCGGTTAAATGGAGGTGTAACATGGCCCGCGTGCATAGAAGGTTCAGCGGCCGGCCAGCACGATCTAAGGCCGGCGACGGCGATTATGCTCGGGCTACCCATCTTTGCTGTGTTATAGGTCGCGTGGTCGCCGGGACAGTCAGCGCGAGGCCGACACCATTCCGCGACGGGCGGCAGACGCCTTGTCGGTCCTCGCCACCGTTTTGCGGCCGATCATCAGCCAGGTCGTCCTGTTGAAGAAGGTGGGCAGCACGCGATGCGGTCACGCTGCGACTCTTGCTTCCGACCGGCCAGTGTTGCCGTCG
>JASHQG010000333.1 GCA_030037665.1 Acetobacteraceae bacterium | reverse complement strand
CTGCTCGTCGCGCTTGACCTCCTGCCGCAGTTCGTCAAGGACGCCGGCATCGCGACCCATCATGTCGAGCACGTCTTCAAAGGTGCTGCGCTGGACGGCATCGTCTGCGCGCATCCGCTCCGCGGGCACGGGTACGATCAGGACACGCCGCTGCTGTTTGGCGATTTCGTCACCACCGAGGCCGGTACTGGCTTCGTGCACATTGCGCCCGGCCATGGTGAGGAGGATTTCGACCTCGGCCGCAAACATGCGCTCGACATCCCCGACACCGTCGGCCCCGACGGTACTTTCAACAGTTGGGTGCCGCTGTTTGCCGGCGTGCATGTCTACAAGGCCGCGGAGCCTGTCTGCGCCGCGCTCGATGAAGCCGGCGCACTGCTCGCCCGCAGCAAGCTCGTGCACTCCTATCCGCATTCGTGGCGCTCGAAGGCGCCGCTGATCTTCCGGGCCACGCCGCAGTGGTTCATCCGCCTGGACGGCCCGGAGCAGATCCGCACCAGCGCGTTGCGCGCACTCGACGCGACGGTGTTCGTGCCGGACCAGGGCCGCAACCGCATCGGCTCGATGGTCGCCAACCGACCGGACTGGTGCATCAGCCGCCAGCGCGCGTGGGGCGTGCCGATCACGGTGTTCGTCGACAAAGTGAGCGGCGAACCGCTGCGTGATGAAGCCGTGGTGCGGCGTATCGTCGAGGCTTTCAGGGAGGAAGGCGCGGACGCCTGGTACTCGTCGCCTCCGTCGCGCTTCCTCGGCAGTGGCCGAAGCCCCGACGACTACGAGCAGGTGATGGACATCGTGGACGTGTGGTTCGAGTCCGGTTCGACCCATGCGTTCGTGCTCGAGGGGCGGGGTCTGCCCTGGCCTGCCGATGTCTACCTGGAAGGATCGGACCAGCATCGCGGCTGGTTCCAGTCCTCGCTGCTCGAAGCAGTCGGCACGCGCGGCGAGGCGCCATTCAAAGCGGTGGTGACCGACGGCTTCGTCATGGACGAGCAGGGTCGCAAGATGTCGAAATCGCTCGGCAACGTGACGGCGCCCCAGGAAGTGGCCGACAAATACGGCGTCGACATCCTGCGGCTCTGGGTCATGATGTCGGATATCAGCGAGGACCTGCGAATCGGTCCGGAAATCCTCAAGCAGGTTGCGGAACTTTACCGTCGATTGCGCAACACGCTGCGCTGGGTGCTCGGCAGCCTCGCGGGTTTCGTCGAAGCTGAACGTGTGCCTGTGGCCGAGATGCCTGAGCTGGAACGATGGGTGCTGCACCGGCTCAGCGAACTCGACGCACGGATCCGCGCCTCGGTGCAAAGCTACGACTGGACCGGGGTCTACCCCGAGATGCACAATTTCTGCGCCAGTGATCTGTCCGCGTTTTATTTTGATGTCCGCAAGGATGCGGTCTACTGCGACCGGCCGGACAGCCTGCGGCGGCGCGCTGCACGCACCGTGCTGGATCATCTGCATCGCTGTCTGACCACCTGGCTCGCACCGGTCTTGTGCTTCACCGCGGAGGAAGCCTGGGGCGCACGCTTTCCCGAGGCTGAGAGCGTGCATTTGCAGCTCTTCCCCGCGTTGCCGCGCGCGTGGCGCGACGACGCACTGGCCGCGAAGTGGCAGACGATCCGTGCGATCCGCCGCCGCATCACCGTGCCGATCGAGGAGGCGCGCCGCGCCAATACGCTTGGCGCCGCGTTGCAGGCGGCAGTGACGCTTCCGCTTGCGCCGGACGAGGCCGAACTGCTGTCAGCCGACGAGTGGGCTGAGATCGCGCTGGTCTCCGCGGTGCATCCGGTCGATGGCAACCCCGATGACCTTGCCACCGTTGCGCTTGCACCCGGTTCGAAATGCGCGCGGTGCTGGCGGGTGCTGCCGGAAGTCGGTCACCAGCCGGGGCATCCGGCCCTGTGCATCCGCTGTGCCGACGCCGTCGAGGCGGGACTCGCGTGCCGCTGACCCGGAACCTCTCCCCCCGCACGGGAGCGGGCAAGGTGCCGAATGCCGCGGGCGAGAGCCGTATGTCCGGTTTCACAACCGCCGCCCCCGGCCGGCCTCTTCCTCGCGGCGCGCGAGGCGTGTGTTGAGAAGTCTCGGGATCCTGTCCGGCCTCATCGTCCTCGCCGCGGACCAGGCCAGCAAGTGGTGGATTCTGCACCGGGTCGACCTTCCCGGGATCCGCCAGATCGTCCTGCTGCCGGTTCTGAACCTGACGATGGTGTGGAACCGCGGCGTCACTTTCGGCCTGCTTACCGGAACTGGTCACTGGAACGCGCTGATTCTCTCGGCGCTGGGGCTGATCGTGGTCATCGCTCTCGGCATTTGGCTGCACCACGCCGAAACGCGGTGGACCGCGATCGCGCTCGGCGCCATCGGCGGCGGCGCCATCGGCAACATCGTTGACCGCCTCCGGTTCGGCGCCGTGGTCGACTTCATCGACGCCCATATCGGCGCCTGGCACTGGTATGTCTTCAACGTCGCCGACGCGGCGATCGTCTGCGGTGTGGCGGCGCTGATCCTGAACAGTTTTCTGCGCCGCCGTCGCGCGTGAATTAGTCGAAACTTGCGAAACGCCGCACCGCTGGCTAGGAATTCGTGCATGGGGAATCCGCGCCTGTACTGCCGTCCGCCGGCTGCCTGTCTGTTGATCACCACCGCCGTGGCCCTCGCCGGCTGTGGTGACAGCGGGATGTCCCGGACCTTTGGCCTGGTGCGCGACGCCCCCAATGAGTTCACGGTCACGACGCAGGCGCCGCTGTCGATGCCGCCGGACTTCGCGCTGCGTCCGCCCGAGCCCGGTGCGCCGCGCCCGATGGAGCAATCCGAGGCGCTTCAGGCCGAAGAGGCCCTGGCACCGCAAACCGCTCTCGCCGGCCCGGAGACAAGCCTCAGCGCCGGCCAACAGGAGCTGGTGCAGCAAGCCGGCCCGCCGGTGGCGGGCGGGATACGTCAGCAGGTGAACCAGGAGGCGCGGGCCGCCGTGGCCGCCAACAACACGTTTATGGACAAACTGCTGTTCTGGCGCCGTCCGCAGCCCCCCGGCATCGTCGTCGACCCGCAAAAGGAAGCCCAGCGCCTGCGCCAGAATGCCGCGCTCGGTGAAAGTCCGGAGATCGGTGACACACCGATCATCCAGCCGAAGCGCAAAGGCTGGTTCGAAGATCTGTTCTAGACCTGCCGCCATCAGGTGAAAGGCCGCGGCGCCTGAGGCGCACCGGGCGTGAGCGGCCCCACGCCGCTCGCCTTGCACACGCCCGCACGGCATGGACAATCGACGGGTCACCCTCCCTCGGGCCCGGCTTGCACTTCTCGTTCGCCACCCTGCTGCGCCGCGCGTTCTCAGCCGGTTCCTGGCCGGCGCAATGGCGCTCGCCCGAACCGAAGTCCGCCTATGATGTCGTGATCGTCGGCGCCGGTGGGCACGGACTTGCGACCGCGTTCCATCTGGCAAAAGACCACGGTATCCGCAATGTCGCCGTGCTGGACAGGGGCTGGCTTGGCGGCGGCAATACCGGTCGCAACACCACCATCATCCGCTCCAACTATCTGCAGGAAGAAAGCGAAGCGCTCTACGACCACGCACTAAG
>JASHQG010000332.1 GCA_030037665.1 Acetobacteraceae bacterium | reverse complement strand
GAAGGCGGCGGCCCGAAGCTACCGTTCTTCGCGCCGGCGTAAGAAAACTGTCCCGCGCCGCGCCCGGGCGGGGCATGCCTCCGGGCCATGCCCCGATGGTCGGTGCGTGAATCGAGCCTGGCGAGGGTGTCGCACGCAGGGATGCGCCTGCAGCGGCGCCCTCACCCTCGTCGCTCATGCGGCCCAGGTGATTGCGGTGACGAACGCGCCAGCCCATCCGGAACAGTCGCCCCGTGTCTGATTCGGTGTCCATTCGGTCTGAGCAGGCCGCACAACCGCCACCCTGGACACCGTCGAGGCCAATGACACCGATGGGCGATGCAACCGCCGCGGGCGAGCGCTACCGTGGCGTATCGCCCGCCAGGGTGATCCGTTGCATGACCCGTTTTTGTCCGTGGTAGTCATTCATCGCATAGTGCTGAGCGCAGCGATTGTCCCAGATCGCCAACGATCCCGGGTGCCACTTGAAGCGGCAGGTAAACTCCGGCTGGATCTGATGGCGGAAAAGAAAGCCGAGCAACGGCTTGCTTTCGTCCTCCGTCATGCCGGCGAAACCGACGGTGTGCGCCACGTTCACATAGAGCGCCTTGCGTCCGGTTTCCGGATGCGTGCGTACCGCCGGATGCTCCGCGACGAGCAGCTTGCGGGCCTCGACCGTACCGTCTGAGCGGATCCGGTCTTCGCGCGTGCGGCTGGCGTCCGCCTTGGCGGAGCTCGATACACCATGAAGCCCCGCCAGGAGCTCCTGCATCCGCGGCGACAAAGTCTCCAGCGCCATATATTGGTTGGCGAACAGCGTGTCGCCACCGACCGGCGGGACTTCGCGCGCGACCAACAGCGTCGCCATCGGCGGCTGCTGTAGGTACGTGGTATCGGAGTGCCACACGCCACCGAAATTCACCGTCTCATGCGGCAGCTTGGCGACAGCGATGATTTCGGGAAAGCCGTCAATACCTTTGACAAACGGGTACTCGATCGGCGAGCCGAACCGCTTCGCCAGCGCCAGAAAGCGTGCCGGCGGCAGATCCTGGTCGCGGAAGAAGATGACCAGGTGGTCGAGCAGCGCCTGACGCAGTGCGGCTATGGTGGCGTCCGTCAGCTCGCTGCCGAGATCGATACCATGCAGCTCGGCGCCGATCGCGCCGGAAATGGGCTGCACCTCGAAGGGGCGGTTACGCACGACAATTTCTCCCGGATGGCGGGGGTAGTTTAGCGGCATTCGCGCGCAAGGCGACCCACGATTTCCCTTCCGGCGCGGCCCCGATCCCGTTTCAGGCGCGACGGATCTGCAGAAGAGTCCGTCAGGGGGATCGTCGGGTGATGACACTTCGGACAACCGTTGCTGTCGCGGCATTGTCGGTGCTGGTGAGCCGGGCCATGGCGCAGACCGCGAAGGTCGGCTTCATCAACGCGTATTCCGGGCCATTTACGGCTGTGGGCGAACAACTAGACCGCGGCATCCGGGTGTACATGCGAGAGCGTGCGAAGGATCTGCCGCCTGGAATGAAGCTCGACCTGATTCGACGCGACGACACCGGCCCCAATCCGGAAGTCCCCAAGCGTCTTGCGCGGGAGCTGATCACCTGTGAGCACGCACAGATGCCGATGGGACTTTTGCGGGCGGCGCAGGGATCCGGCACACCAAGATTGAAGGCGAGCCGGTGGCCGAAATCGGATTGCGCCCGGCGTCCCGATCTGTTGCGAAGGGGCATCGCGTCCGAAATCGCCCGGACGCTCGTGGCGATCTGGCGGGACCCCAGGCTGTCGCCGTCTTAGATCCGCATCGCATCGCTCGACACTGAGCCATATCGACGAGTGCTGTCGAAAGGCGGGTTAAGCCAAGAGCGCGATTTGACCTACCATCGCGAGGCCGTCGCCCTTTACCGCATGACCCTCCAAGCAACGTTGGCTGAGGGTCGCATGCGGACAGAGCGCTGTCAGTCTCCGCGCCACGCAGGCCGCGACTCCACGCGGCAACGAAAGGTCGGCACCAACGGTAGCAACATCTCTCCCTCGGCGGCGCTGCGATAACCGCCTCGCCATCCTGCCCCCTCGCATGCGACCAAGCCGGTTTGACAGCGGCGCCTACCCGCAGGTAGCATTTCGGTGTCTCGTGTAACAGAGCCGGACGACGGCTAACAACGGGATGAACGCCACGGCAGAGATGACGAAGGAGCCAGCGCGCCGGCAACGCACGTAACGTAGCAGGGAGGGACGACCATGCCAGTCGCCATTCAGGATGACCTGTTCACCCCGGATGTGATCGCGAACCCATACGCCTACTATGGTCAGCTACGCGACGAAGACCCCGTGCATTGGAACCCGAGTTACGAACTGTGGATGATCACCCGGCACGATGATCTGGTGTGGTTGACCCGGCACCACGAGCTATTCTCGTCTGCGGTGTTCAGGAACGACGCTCGCCCGGCCTATCCGCCGATCGATGAGTCTGACCTCGGGCTCTACGATTACGTGCGCAACTACCAGGGCGACCAGTTCATCCAGCACGACCGTCCGGAACATCTGGAGATGCGCCGGGTCATGCACAGCTACTTCACGCCAAAGTCGATGGAGGCCTGGCGCCCGTTTGTCCGCGAGGCGGTAAAGGAATTGCTGGACGCAGCGGAGAAGAAGGGCAGCATGGACGTCATGCGCGACCTTGCGACACCGCTGCCCGTGCTTGTGATTGCCGAGATGATGGGCGTGCCGAAGTCCGATCGCCCATATATCCGACAGCTTGCTGAGAAGTTGCTGTACATCGGCCGCGGCGAGTATGACCGCATGAAGCCCCTCACCGAGGGCATGCGCGGCATGATCGAATACGTCTCGCCGCTGGTAGACAAGCGAATCGTCGATCCGGGCAATGACTTCATCTCTGTGCTGGCACGTGGGGAAAAGCACGGCGTGTTCACGCGCCATCAGGTGCTGGTCAACACGTCGCTCCTGCTGTTGGCGGGACACGAGACGACAATCAATCTGCTCTGCAACGGCACGCTGGCGTTCACATGCCACCCCGATGAGTGGGAACGGTTAAAAGAGGATCCGGGTGGAAGGGCCAAGCAGGCGACAGAGGAATGCCTCCGCTACGATTCACCCGTGATCTCGATTCAGCGTATCGCGACGGAGGATGTAGAGATGCGCGGCAAGGTCCTGCGCAAAGGCGATCGCGTACGTTGGTTCATCTCTTCAGCCAATCGCGATCCCGAAGCCTTCCCGAGCCCAGAGACGTTCGACATCTTCCGCCAACCGAATCAGCACGTGGCATTTGGCTCTGGTACACATCATTGCCTGGGCGCCACGTTGGCACGCGTTGAAGGCCAGGAGGTATTCAAGGCGCTGGCCGAGCGCTTCCCGAACTTGCGGGCTGAGACCGAGGATCTCGAGTATCAACCCAGCATTACCTTCCGCTCACTTAAAGCGCTCCCCGTCACCTGGCACTAGGAGAACCGAAGTGGCACGCAAGCTGAAGGTCTGGGTAGACCACCAAGCCTGCGTCGGCAACGCCATGTGCGAGTCGATCGCGGCCAAGACGTTCCGGCTGAATGATAATCGTCAGTCCGAGGTGATGGATCCGACAGCGAACACTGAGGCGGAGATCCTCGAAGCGGCAGAGAATTGTCCGGTCAGCGCGATCTTTGTTGAGGACGCAGAAACGGGCGAGCGCCTGTTCCCGTAGCTCAGCCGCACGCAGGTGGGTCAGCGCGCCTTCGGGATGGTTGATCGCGATTGCCCTGGTCGTACTCGACCTCAGTCGCATCCAACGTCGACGACGGGCGAATCCTGCACTGTCCGCCTATCCCCGAGAACAAGGGCGCACAGAAGCAGCTCCGCCTCGGGGTCGGTGGCGAATGAGGCTGCGCGCCGGTATTGGGCGTCGTGCCGTCGGATCTCAGGCATGCTCAGTGTCTGATTTCCCGCTCGGCCGTCGGCAGGCCTACGCTTAATTTGGCACGAATCTGGCTGTGCCTCTTAGAAGATCGCCTCGACGGATTGGCCAGCCCGGTGCCCGTCATGCAACCTGTCGAACCCTGCACGGCGGCCCAGGACCAGCATGGCCAGCCATCGGACGTGAGACCCGCGCCCGCACCCCGGTGCCGCACCGATCTGGCAGCGACACGGCGCCACGCTCCATCCGCGGCGGACGCCACACCTCGACCCTGGACCCGCTCTCGGGCAGGCTCTTCTTGGCAACCAGCTGCCCGCCCGCCGGGGAGGAGAGTCACTCATGAAGGTCGGCTTGTTCATCAACACGCAGTATCCCGAGGGCTACGATGTTCCGGCCCTGCTTCCCGACATCATCGATCAGGTCCGCACCGCACGCGACGTCGGATTCGCATCACTGTGGTTTCCGCACCACTGGCTGACGCATCCGCTGCAGATGCTGCAGATCACTCCCCTGATGGGCTACGTCGCCGCTCATGCACAGGGCATGACGATCGGCCCGAACATCTTGATCCTTCCACCGCTGAACCCGATGCACGTGGCCGAGGAAGCTGCCACTCTGGATGTGCTGACCGGGGGCAACTACATCCTGGGTATCGGCCTCGGCTACCGCCAGCCCGAATTCGACGCATTCAACATGCCGCTCAGCGAACGCGCGCCGCGCTTCAATGAAAGCATCGGGCTGATGCGTCGTCTGTGGACCGAGGACCGGGTCACTCACAAAGGCCGCTTTTACACTGTGAACGACGCCGGCATTGGCGTGAAGCCGGTGCGCACCGGCGGCCCGCCGATCTATATCGCCGGCCAGGCCGACGTGTCGGTCAAGCGCGCGGCGCGCACCGGCGATGCGTGGCTGATCGTGAACACCGGTGGCCTGGCCGCGATCACGCCGCTGATGCAGACGTATCGTGCGGCGCTCAAGGAATATAGCCGCACGCCGATTGATTTTCCCATTACGGTGGAATGCTATGTCGGCGACCGCCACGCGACCGCCCACGACGAATGCCGTGGCCCGCTGGAGTACAAGTACAACGCCTACGCCGCCTGGGGCCTGCAAGGCCGCCGCACCGAAACCACGTTCGAAGACTTCGCAAGAGACCGCTTCATCATCGGCGACAAGGCATCGGTGAAAGAGGAGATCGCGCGTTATCGCGACATCCTTGGGGTCGATCACTTCATCATGCGCTGCCAGTGGCCCGGATTGCCGCAGGAGCGTGCGCTGGCCTCGATCAGGCGGCTCGGGGAGATTTTCACGTAAGCCCTCCTAAGCAATCCCGCGCCTGACAGCGCGCCCGGCACGCACGGCGCGCTGGTCAGCGCCGACACGCTCAGTTTCAACACGGACGCCCCGTGCCGCCGGTTCGCTTGGCGCGGGACATTCACGGCCAGTGCGAACCGGAAACCCGGCACAATCGGCAGCATCGGTGCGTTCATCAGGGTCGCGCCAACATCGAGCGTGACCGGATCGGGCCACACGGTGACGAATGGCGCCTGCCCCCGCCTCCCATCGCGTTGCAACGACGTGCTCAGGCCGCGGCTTATTCTCGCCGATCGCTCGCCGCGGATGGATGATCGTCCAAGCCATCAGTGCGGCACCGGTATTCGCCGCAGTCGGAGACGCGACCGTGCCCGGCAAAGACAATCTGTCACGCCGCAGTGATGTGGTCGATCTCTACCAACTCTTCATCGGACAGTTTCCAGTCGCCCGCCTTCGCATTCTGCTCCAGCTGTTCCGGGCGGGTGGCGCCGGCGATCACACTGGCAACCGGCTGCTGCGAGAGCAGCCAACTGAACGCGAGCTCCAGCATCGTGTGTCCCCGGCGTCCGACAAAATCGGCGAGACGCTCTGTGACCAGCCAATTCCGCTCCGTCAGATAACGATCGGCCAGACGCTCCGTCGTGGCAAGCCGCGCTCCTGTCGGCGCCGCCGCGTTGCGCCGGTACTTGCCCGTGAGCAGACCGCTGGCCAAAGGAAAGAACGGCAGCAGGCCCAGCCCAAATTTCAGCATCACCGGCTTGAGCTGCGGATCAACGACGTTACGCACGAGGAGCGAATATTCGTCCTGACAGGAGACGAAGGCGTTCAAACCGTTGGCTTTGGCCGTCCATTGCGCATCGACCACCTGCCACGCCGCGAAATTGGAGCATCCGATATAACGCACCTTGCCCTGGCGAACCAGGTCATCAAGCGCGCGCATTGTCTCTTCGATCGGCGTGCGCGGGTCGGGCGCATGGATCTGATAGAGGTCGATCCAGTCGGTGCGCAGGCGGCGCAGGCTGTCCTCCACCGCCTGCATCATGTAATGGCGGGACCCGCCAACCTTCACGCCCACATCGTCCATCGGGTTGCCGAACTTGGTGGCCAGCACGATGCGCTTGCGTTCGTCACCGAGCAGTTGTCCCATTTCGGTCTCCGACCCACCCCGGTTGCCGTAGGTATCCGCGGTGTCGAACAGCGTGATGCCGAGGTCCAGTGCCTTGTGGATGACCTTGCGTGTCGCCGCGAAATCGATGCGTTGCCCGAAATTGTTGCAGCCCAGACCGATCGCCGAGACGCGGAGGCCGGACCGGCCGAGATTGCGAATTTCCATGGTTGGAGGCTCCTGTTCGAAATGTGACGAAAGCGCCGCAGCTCCTG
>JASHQG010000042.1 GCA_030037665.1 Acetobacteraceae bacterium | reverse complement strand
ATGAAGCCGATATGGTGGATGCCGCAGAAATCCGATGCCTGATCAGGTCCGAGCTTGGGCGTGTCAGGCCCGTGCTTCAAGATGGCAAAATAGATATAACCATCACTGAGCCAGACACCGTCGTCACCGGTGTCCCTCGGCTGCCGGTACAGCTCCTGCAGATCGAAGTGCTTCTTGTAGAATTCAGCGGTACCAGCCGGATCCCGGCTCGCGATCGCAATGTGCTTGATAAGGGCCATCGATATTCCTCCTTCTTTCCCTCGTTGCGTCAGAAGCAAACGCAAACGCCCTGCTGGCCGGCCAGAGCAGGCCAATGGCCTACGCCTCTAGGGTATGCCGATTGGCGCCTGGCGTAAAATCCGCGGTGGGGGAAGTTCTGCCCATCCAGTCAATTCGACATAGCTTTTCATGCGGAATTCTGTCGGATCATGCGGTTGATCTGCACGCGATCCTGGGTGTGCAGGAAGCAAATATCAGAGCAAACCCCACAAAGGCTGGATCGATTGTAGACACGACGCGAGCGTTCCTGGTTCAAGCTGCCTGCTGGGCAGACGGGGGGACAGCTGGATTGCTAACTCGGCGAGCAGGTGCGTGTGTTCCGACGGGCTGGCGTAACATGCAAATGCCTGGAAGGCCTCGGGTGAGTCTTCCAGGCCTTGCAGCCTGTCTCATTAGGCGTCCAGAGTCTTTGGTCCTAGGCTGCGATCGCCTCCAACTGCAGAGTGGTGGTTCTCGGTCCCAGCGTCATGACCGCCAGAATTACCACCGCCATGCAGAGCGCGACAAAGGCGAACACGCCGGTAGCGCCCCAGTTCCGCAGAAAGAAGGCAACGAAGAACGGCGTAAGGATTCCGCTGAGGCGGCTCCAGGAGTACACGAACCCGACTGCGCGCGCACGGATGCGGGTCGGATATAGCTCTGCCTGATAATTATGCAGCGCGTATGCTAGCCACTGCGTGGATGCCGCCAGGCAAGCACCGAGTACGATCAGAGCCGCGGGTGACTCGACATTTGCGAACGATATGCCGAACACGGCAATGAAGAAACACGACGCCGCACAGTGAACCCGGCGTTCCATCCGATCAGCGAACAGCATGATTGCCGCGGAAAAAGCCACGCCCGTGATGTTGATGACCATGCTGTACTCAAGGCTTTGCGTGACATGGATGCCCTTGGCGATCAGCAAGGTCGGGGCCCACGCGACGAAACCATAGAAACCGACCGTCTGAAAGAAGTTGAACAGAATCAGCATGATCGTGCGCTTGATGAAGCGAGGACTGAATATCTCCATGATGCTGCCCTGGCGCGGATCATGGTAGGCAGGCTGCTGTGGTGCGGGCAGTGGTCGGCCCGACTCGGCCTGAACCTGCGCCTCGATGCGCGACATCACTTGCTCGGCTTCGTCCAGCCGGCCCTGTTGCGCGAGCCAGCGCGGGCTCTCAGGCAGCCCGAGTCGGATCCACCAGATGGCGACCGCCGCGATCGACCCGATCCATGTCACCCAACGCCAACCGTCCACGCCGAATGGAGAAATTGGTACCAATTGCCACGAAAGGAGGTAAGCAGTGAAGAAGGCTATTGCGCCCATCACCTGCAGGAAACCAAACATCATGCCGCGCGCTTGCTTGGGAACCAGTTCGGAAAGATAAGCATCTACGGTGACGAGCTCGAGGCCGATGCCGAGCGCGCTGACGAACCGCCAGAAATTGACGCTATTGGCGGTGTTCTGCATGCCCATCATAAAGTTGGCGACGCCAAACCAGAGAAGCGCAAACGCAAAAACAGAACGTCGGCCGAAGTGGTCCGCGACATAAGACACGCAAAGAGCAGCGACGAACAGACCCGCGAAAAACACCGAGATGAAGCTCGCGAACCCAGTCATCCCGAAAAAGCTCGCGGTGGTCGGCGTGAAGATCTTGGCCTGGAAGAGGCCTGGGCCTAAGGCGCCGATAAGACCGATGGCATAAGCATCGAACAGACCGCCAAACGTAACCAGAATCGCGATGATCCACATACTTCGAGTCATCGGTAGACGGTCGAGGCGGGCGGTGATGCGCTCCGCGTCAGTTACGGTTCGACTGGGATCGGCTTCTGCGGTATTCCCGGTAGGCGACGCGGTGTCCATGAGTACGTGTCCTCCCTGACATATCGCTATGACAGCATTGTTGTTATTGGTCTCGGCGCTGCGCGCCCTTCTGGTGTGTCTGTGCACGTCTCGAAAACGAGACTATGACATATGCAGTCTAGGATGAGCATCGCACCTTAACGGCGTCAAGCACGACTCTTCGGCCAATGAGTGTTCCGGTATGAGAATGGGCCCCTCTTGGAGTGGTGTAGGGGTCCGAGACGGCCCCCCCTTTGATGCTGCGGCCGCGGTCAGACCTCGATGCCACCAATTTGCGGCCCTACGAATAAACAAACTTCCAACGTGACCATACGATCGTATCTCGCACAGCAATCGACTTTTCTGGCTCCGCAATCTCCCCTTACCGATGATCGCCAGATCGAAATAGTGTCCTAGGAGCGCGTTGGCGGAAACCACGACAAGATGCTGAACTGGTCGTCCGCTCGCCGCAGCAGCGTGTTGCGTACGTGGTAGACAGAGTCGGCAGTGACATGCGCAGCGATTGCAGCGTCGATGCCGAACCGCCAATACAGGCAACCGCAAATCACCGCGATCGGTGCGTTCAAAACGCGGGCCCGACCGAGTACCGGGGGCCTCATGCTGCCGGTGATTGCCAGAACGTCCGGCAGGCGGATCGGAATCTCCTCGTTCATCCCGCCGTATCATAAAGCTGTGAAATTCTCATAGAGGGAGGTATTACGAACAAAGTCCAATAGCGATGAGAGGTGCGCTATTAGATCCAAATCAATGGGCACCAGCACCGCTCCAGAGAGCCCCCCGAGGCCAGGGGACCACAGCAACATTTGGCCAGGACAGTGGACTGGTACCTGCCCGCCAGGCGCGGTCTCGACGTAAGTTGCGCCGCGCCCAACCGCGCGGGCCGCTGGAACTCCGACCACGACGACAACGCAGAATAGGACCGCATTCTTCGCGAACGAGACGAACAGGATTCTGTCCGGCGATGTCGATCGCCCCGACTGCCGGCTCAGCCGCATGCTGTAAGGCGCGTTTGCAACGGACCCAAGCAATACAGGTAGCGCTGGCTCCTGTTCGTCGAACATTACACTAGAGCGTCCGACGCTCGCACTGTTCGCAGGCGGCGGGCCGCGCCGACCGCGCGCAGGCGTCAGCCACGCATGGGAGACACCGACGATCATTCGAGGGGCAGATCCACTCTGGTGCAGTTGTGGCTGCACCTCTAGACTCGTCAGGGTCCACCAGGGGAGGCAACGATATGAAACGCCCTGTCGCGGCTCTCGGCGTCCTCGTTGGCGCATTCGCCGCATCGGGTTCTGCACCCACCCGTGCCGATACAACCAGCCACGCGCTCTATGGCACCCTGTCCGACGGCCGAACGGTGGACATCTACACGCTGCGCAACGCTAATGGCATTGTTATGCGCTTCCTGAGCCTGGGCGGCTGTATCACCGAAATCGACACGCCAGACCGCCACGGCCGTCTCGACAACATCGTCCTCGGTCATGACAACCTGGCTGGTTACGACTCGAACGTGGGCTTTTTCGGCGCCATCGTCGGTCGCTACGCCAATCGCATCGCCAAGGGCAGTTTCACCCTGAATGGTCACACCTTCCATCTGCCCATTAACAATGGTCCCAACTCCCTGCACGGAGGTACCAGCGGGTTTAACCTGCAACTTTGGCAGGTAGCGCCGCGGGCGGTGCCGCATGGTGTTGCGGCCGAACTCAGCTACACCAGTCCCGACGGCCAGGACGGCTATCCGGGCGCGTTGAAGGTGCAAGTGACCTATACACTCGAGGATTCAAACGCGCTGCGCATCGATTATCAGGCGACCACGGACAAGCCCACCGTCATCAACCTCACGAACCATTCGTATTTCAACCTCAATGGCAACGGCTCAGGCTCAGCTTTGCATCAATTGGTACAGATCAACGCCGACAGCTACACACCAACCGATGCCACCCAAATCCCGACCGGAGAAATCGCCAAAGTCGCAGGCACGCCAATGGATTTTCGCGCGCTGCGGGCCATCGACGCGGGGATATATACGCCTTTCGAGCAAATCGTACTTGCGCATGGCTATGATCACAACTGGGTGCTGAACAAGACCCACCCTGGTGAGCTGAGCTTCGCCGCCCGGGCATACGCACCGCGAACGGGCCGCATTCTTGAGGTTTATACGACCGAACCCGGCGTGCAGATGTACACCGGGAATTATCTGCAGGGGAACCTGATCGGCTCGTCACACACCCTCTATCGACAGGGCGATGGCTATACGTTTGAGACGCAACACTTCCCCGATTCGCCGAACCACCCCAACTTTCCATCGACCGTGCTCAATCCGGGCGAGGTATTCCGGTCAACGACGATCTTTCGTTTCTCGACCGATCAATGAAGGCGTCGCATAAACGACCCGTTCCGCCTGACTCATACGCCGCACATCAAGGGATCGATTCTCGCGCCCGACGGCAACTGAAACAGCATGAAATGGGCGGACCAGCCGTACGCACCGACGACGCTGTCGCCTTGGCGCAAGCTACTCGACAACTGCTCGTTCAAGGATCTGCTGACATGTACCATTGGGATTGTCTTGGCCAAAGATTCCGGATGTTGCCGCAATACCTGGAATTTGGGTCCAGCTCGCCAACCGTGCGGATCCCGACGTGTATTCATTCCAGCCGATGCCAGATCCTGCTCTCCGTCGCGTCCGCCCGCTGGTCCACGTGATAGTTGAAGCGCGCGAGCCTGCCGCTAACGCCTCGAAAGTCAGGATGAGGACCTTTCGATAGCTCAGTGAGCCTTTCTCATGCCCACAAGGTCGTCCCGGCTGAGTTCGAAAATCACCTTTCCATCCCGGACGGTTCCGACGACATCTGCATAGACATATGTCACAGCATCCGAGGTCACTTCGAACGTGAATAACTTACCCAGCGGATGCCCGTGGTCCTTGCAGAATTCGTCGAGATCGTAGGCAATCTGACCGTCAATGTCTGACAGACGCATTTTCGCTCCTGAACAGTACTTGCCGCCTCGTCCTCCACCCGTAGTAGTGAGTCACACTGGCGGCGCGTTGCACGGTAGTGTCTCAACAGCCCGTAAATGCTGGAGGCCGTTGTCGACAACAGGACCACATCCACCCCGCCGGACGTCGCGACGACATGGGGCCGCTGCACCGCGACCGGTCAGCCTCGCACGACCTCGAAAGTGACCCAGCTCATCTCGAGCTGCGATCCAGCGGATAATGCAAATCTTCCGCCTCCGCTTCGGCGCCATGCGACATGGGCGGCTTCTCGGCGCGCGGCCAGCTTTGCGGTGCGCATTCGACGATCACCAGCAGTTGGGGATTGCTGGCCGCAATACAAGCTTGCGTCGGCACGGATGGACCGATTCACACCATTTGCCCACAATCGCGCCGTGCGACAGGCCGGCACGTGACAGATCGCAACGACAACAACGGCTTCGGCCATCGTTGCCGAGATCATGAAAACGGGCATGCCCCGCGGC
>JASHQG010000331.1 GCA_030037665.1 Acetobacteraceae bacterium | reverse complement strand
TTCGTCTGCTGCCGCACCGCCTGGTCTGCTGCCAACTCGCCATGCGCGAGCTTGGTCGCCATCCCGGTCACTGCCACCAAGCGCGGCGTGCGCGCAGCATCTCGGCGTTCGCCATCGGGCAGGACGTCCTGTCGATGCTGGCCCTCAGCACCGACTAGACCTGTGCTGCGTCCGGGTTGGCAGGGGTTCCTGTCCGGTCCAGTGCGGTCTGTCGGGCCGAGACCTCCTCCTGCGCCGGGGCCGCTGCCCGGCCGCGGCAATTTGCGGAACGTTCCGCCTGTCCGGGCTACACCGCGGTGCTGCTCAAAATGACCAGCGATGTGGCTCCAGTTCTGCTGTGCACCGCCGGCACTTCGCTGCGCGAGCCGCAGCCGTGTGGGAGAAGGCGACCAGCCAGCCCGCTACGGCAGCCGCCGATCCCGGTACGTCCGAGACCGCGGTGCAAGAGGTGCCGGTCCGCTCTCGGCTCTCATGACAGGTGCGAGGACAACGACGGACGGGCGCCATTGGTCGGATGGCCGTGCGATGAAAAATCCCGTTTCAACCGTCCGTCGGCGGTATGGCAATCGGGGGACCGAGGTAATGTGAAACCCGCGACCTCGATCAGTCGGCCTGGCAGGCAGTGGTGAACCGGTCGTCCGGGCGGATACAATGCTGGCGACAGGCTGCGCAGTTTTCGGTAGGAATTGCCCACAAATGCGGCAGTTCTCGATCACCGGTCGGGCGATCCGCACCGCCCCGACCGATTGCCGGCTGGCACGCCACATGCAAATCTTAGTCGCTGTCGTTCGGCACCTGTGACCCCGGCAGCCTTGGAAAGTGGAGGGCCAGGGTTCGCACCCGGCTGAACGCGCATGAAGAAGATCGAAGCAGTCATCAAGCCGTTCAAACTGGATGAGGTGAAGGAGGCGCTGCACGAAGTCGGGCTGCAAGGGATCACCGTCGTGGAGGCCAAGGGGTTTGGCCGCCAGAAGGGCCACACCGAGCTGTATCGCGGGGCCGAGTACGTCGTCGACTTCCTGCCCAAGGTGATGCTCGAGATCATCTGCGAGGACAGCGTCGTGGAACGCGCCGTCGAGGCGATCATGACCGCTGCGCGGACTGGCCGCATCGGCGACGGCAAGATCTTCATCTCCCCCGTCGAGGAGGTGATCCGCATCCGCACCGGCGAACGCGGCGAGGACGCCATCTAAGGCAATCGCACAGTGAAATAAGCCGCTTTCGGCCGGCGGCGGAAACGAGTAGAGGGCCGGCCCACATGGGCACGCACGGTGCGGGCCCATTCAACCAGCCGCGGCCGGCGGGCATTCGCCGTCGGCACCGGTGCAGTAGTCTCAAGGACGGGGAAAACACAGCATGGCGAGAAAGCCCGCAGCTGGCGCTAGTTCCGGCGTGGCAAAGGTGCTGGAGATGCTCACGGAGCACTCCGTGGAATACGTGGATCTGAAGTTCACCGATCCGCGCGGCAAGTGGCAGCACACCGCGCAGCACGTCTCCACCATCGACGAGGACGCGTTCCGCGACGGCATCATGTTTGACGGCTCCTCAATCGCCGGATGGAAGGCGATCAATGAGTCCGACATGACACTGATGCTTGATCCGGACACCGCGGTGATGGATCCCTTTGCCGCCAAGCCGACGCTGTCGGTCATCTGCGACATCATTGAGCCGTCCACCGGCCAGCCCTATCAGCGCGACCCGCGCAGCACGGCGAAGAAGGCCGAGGCCTATCTGAAGGCGACGGGCATCGGCGACACCGCGTTTTTCGGTCCCGAGGCCGAGTTCTTCGTGTTCGACAGCGTGAAGTTCGGCACCGGCGGCAACTTCGGTCTTTATCAGCTCGACAGCCAGGAAGGGCCGGGCGCCGGGCTGAAGGAATATCCGGAAGGCAACATGGGCCACCGCCCCGCGGTCAAGGGTGGCTATTTCCCGGTACCGCCAGTCGATAGCGAAAGCGACCTGCGCGCCGAGATGCTGTCCACGATGGCCGAAATGGGTGTCGTTGTGGAGAAGCACCACCACGAGGTGGGACAAAGCCAGCACGAGCTTGGGATGAAGTTCGGCCCGCTCACAAAGATGGCCGACAATCTGCAGTACTACAAGTACTGCATCCAGAACGTCGCGCACAGCTACGGCAAGACCGCGACATTCATGCCGAAGCCGATCTATGGCGACAACGGCTCCGGGATGCATGTGCACCAGTCGATCTGGAAATCCGGCAAACCCCTGTTCGCCGGCAACGGATACGCCGACCTGTCGGAAACGGCGCTTTATTACATCGGCGGCATCATCAAGCACGCGAAGGCGCTGAACGCCTTCACCAACCCGCTGACCAACAGCTACAAGCGGTTGATCCCGGGCTTCGAAGCGCCGGTGCTGCTCGCCTATTCGGCACGCAACCGCTCGGCATCCTGCCGCATTCCCTACGCGACCAGCCCGAAGGCGAAGCGCGTCGAGGTGCGGTTCCCCGATCCGGGCGCGAACCCATATCTCGCGTTCAGTGCGATGCTGTTGGCCGGTCTCGACGGGATCCGCAACAAGATCCATCCGGGCGATCCGATGGACAAGGACCTGTACGACCTGCCGCCGGAAGAGCTGAAGGGCATCCCGACGGTGTGCGGCAGCCTGCGTGAGGCGCTGGGATGCCTCGAAGCGGACCATGAGTTCCTGCTGGCCGGCGACGTGTTCGCGATGGACCAGATCGAGAGCTACGTGGAGCTGCGCTGGACCGAGGTCTATCGCTTCGAACACACGCCGCACCCGGTCGAGTTCGAAATGTACTACTCGGTGTAAGTACCCGCAGGCCTCTCCCGCAAAGCGGGAGAGGCCGCCGCACAGCGGCCGGCGAAAGGTGGGGCTTACCCTTTCAAGCGGTCAGGCCCTCACTCTTGGTCATTCGAGACTCACCTCTTCCGTCGCAAGCGGGAGAGGTTTTTTTGTCGGGCAGATGCCCACGAATTGAGCAAAGCTGATTCCGCGTCGCGGCATTTCGACCGCGATCCGCCGCAGATTCATGGCTTCCCCGGTTGGCACGATTGTTGAGTCCTCTATCTCGAGGCTCGCGCCGGCAGCTGCAATGCCAGAGCGAAGCAGGGCGGGACGGGAAACGGCGCATGCGGCCCATGTGGTTTGAAGGCTGGGATCTGGAGGGCACCGCGATATGAAGATGATCATTGCCATCATCAAGCCGTTCAAGCTCGACGACGTGCGCGAGGCACTGACCCCCCTCGGCGTTCAGGGCCTGACCGTGACCGAGGTGAAGGGATTCGGCCGGCAGAAGGGCCAGACCGAAATCTACCGCGGTGCCGAATATCACGTGAGTTTCCTGCCCAAAGTGAAGATCGAAGTCGTGGTGCCGTCCGATCTCGCCGACCAGGTGATTGAGGCGATCGCCAAGTCGGCGCACACCGGCAAGATCGGCGACGGAAAGATTTTCATGCTCGACATCGAGCGCGCAATGCGGATCCGAACCGGAGAGCTCGATGCGTCAGCAATCTGATCTGATGGACCTTCCCCGTGGCGTTGCGGGGAGCGGCGCTCCAGCGCCATTGTTGGGCGTGTGCCGATCGCCTGCGATTTCCATTGCCGCACGCGACAAAGTTTCGGCTGGCTGGCACAAACCAGGCCACGACGTCATATGCCGCGCAGAAACGGCGGGAGCGCGGGTTGCCACGCGGCTTGGCCTGGCTTTGACAGCCGCGCTACCGCTCGCATTGCTGCCCGCGTTACCCGCGTTTGCCGCGCCGCCACCCAAGCTCCCCGCCATCGACACCGGAGACACTGCGTGGATGCTGGCGAGCACCGCGCTCGTGCTGATGATGACCGTGCCGGGGCTCGCGCTCTACTACGCCGGCATGGTGCGTAAGAAGAACGTGCTGGCGACGCTGATGCAGTGCTTCGCCATCACCTGCCTTGTCACGATCGTCTGGGCGGTCGCCGGCTACAGCCTGGCATTCACCAATGGGATCAGCGGGCTGACGCCTTACATCGGCGACATGTCGCGCTTCATGCTGAACGGCATCTGGGACCATATCAGCAAAGGCACTGACCGGGGCTTCATTCTTGGTGCGGGGACTGACGGCGCGACGCCGGAGACGATCCCCGAGACTGTCTACATGATGTTCCAGATGACCTTCGCGATCATCACACCGGCGCTGATCGTCGGCGCCTTCGCCGATCGCATGAAATTCTCCGCCCTGTGCATTTTCATGACTCTGTGGTCGCTGCTGATCTATTCGCCGGTAGCACACTGGATGTGGGCGCCGACCGGATGGGGCGCGATCAACGGCCAGCTCGACTTCGCCGGCGGCACTGTGGTGCACATCAATGCCGGCATTGCCGGACTGGTATGCGCGCTGGTTCTCGGCAAGCGCGTAGGCTACGGCAATGACAACATGGCGCCGTACAACCTGGCCTATTCGGTGATCGGCGCGTCGCTGTTGTGGGTCGGCTGGTTCGGCTTCAATGCCGGTTCCGCACTCGGCGCGAACGGCCGCGCCGGCATGGCAATGGCCGTGACACAGATCGCCACCGCCGCAGCGGCGCTCGCCTGGATGTTCGCCGAATGGGCCGCGAAGGGAAAACCCTCGGTTCTGGGCTGCATTTCCGGCGCGGTCGCCGGCCTCGTTGCGATTACGCCGGCATCCGGCTTCGTGCTGCCGGGTGCATCAATCATCATCGGCATTGCCGCCGGCATGATCTGCTTCTGGTCCGCCACCAGCCTGAAGCACATGCTCGGCTACGACGACAGCCTTGACGTGTTCGGCGTGCACTGCACGGGCGGCATCGTCGGCGCTCTGCTGACCGGCGTATTCTCGTACGGCGCGCTGTCGGCAACGGACGCCAATCCGGCCGGCTATCCAGGCGGGCTACACCAGCTTTGGATCCAGTGCCAGGGCGTCATCGCAACACTGATCTACAGCGGCATCGGCACACTGATCCTGTTGCACCTCACGAAGGCGCTTGTCGGCCTGCGCGTCAACACCGACGAGGAGCGCGAGGGACTCGATCTGGTCCTGCACGGCGAACAGGTTTCCTGATCCAACGGTTCAGGGGCAGCCAGCAACGGATGCCCCTGTTCCGAGTCATGCGGCTTATACGCGGAGAGATACCGGAACGATATAGAATTTATACGCGGCTTCGAGACTGGATGTAATCGCAACCACACGCAAGAAACATAACGGGGGCCCCACCAGATGCGACTTCTCGACACGAGCCTCAAACTCTCACTGGCTGTTTGTGGCCTTGCTGGCTACATGGCCGCCCCGGCCTTCGCGCAGACCGCTGCGCCGGCCGCACCCGCACCTGCCACGCCGGCCGCACCTGCCACGCCGGCCGCACCTGCGCCGGCATCCACCAGCGTCACCCTCCCGGTGCCCGGCATGACCGGTCCTCTGGCGTTCAACTCCAACCCGTTCAGCATCGATCTTGGGCCGCTCGGGAAGACTTATGTCACGGGGGTCCTGAGCGGGCTTGGCCTGGCGCAGACCAACCCGGTGCCGGGCGATAAGAACGGCCAGTTCGACCTCAGCAACGCCCAGATTATGCTCCAGAAGACGGACGGGGTGGTGCAGTACTATGTCCAGGCCGGCGCCTACTCGATCCCGACGCTGGGCACCGAATACATCACCGCCGGCAAGGCAAACAGCGACTTCTTCGGGCCGGTGCCGCAGGCCTTCATTAAGCTCGCCCCCACCGCCAACTTCTCGATCGAGGCCGGCAAGCTGCCCACGCTGATCGGCGCCGAATATACATTCAGCTTCGAAAACATGAATATCGAGCGCGGGCTACTGTGGAACCAGGAGCCTGCCGTCAGCCGCGGCGTGCAGGCGAACTACACCGCGGGGCCAGTCGCCTTCTCGCTGTCGTTCAACGATGGCTACTACTCCGACCGGTTCAACTGGATCTCCGGCTCGGCGACGTGGACCATCAACAGTGCCAACACGCTGGAATTCGCCGGGGCCGGGAATGCCGGCACCACCCCCACATCCACTATCGCAACACCGCTCGCACAGAATAACGGATCAATCTATAACATTATCTATACTTATTCATCAGCGCCTTGGACGATCACGCCCTATGTGCAATTGAGCCACGTTCCAAAGAACGTCGAGCTCGGTTTCCTCCACGAGGCCTTCACCTACGGCGCTGCGGTGCTTGCGAACTACGCGTTCAACTCCCACTTCAGCCTAGCGGGACGGATCGAATATATCGGCTCCACCGGAAACATCTCGGATGGCGCGCCCAACCTGCTCTACGGGCCGGGCAGCGAGGCGATGTCGCTGACGCTGACGCCGACCTACCAATGGAACCGTTTGTTTGTTCGCGGAGAATTTTCTTTTGTGAAGATTTTCAACGCCGTCGATGGCGACGCACTCGGGCCCAATCTCAACAGCACGAGCCAGGTGCGTGGGCTCGTCGAAACCGGGGTCATCTTCTGAGACGCTTTGGTGCGTGGATAAACCGCGGTGTAGGGCGCGGCCCAGCGTGGCCTCACCGCAGACCGAGGCGGTGGGTAGGCGGATGCCCCAAAAGTGGCGAGCCCGACAACCCCCGGTCTAGCCACGCACCATACCGCCTGTGCTGTCGACGAGAAGATGCAACGGGACCATGCCTCAACGAAGACAACGCAGCTCTATGATCACCGACGTGAGGAGCATGGCCCGGAGGGGCGGAGCGGATCAGGGTCTGACGTAACAGGGGAATTGTCACCGAGTTGCCGATATGATTCGGCACGTCATTGACCAAAGCCCAGAAGGATGGGTCCAATAAGGTGCCGCACGATCGCGTGACCTGACCATTCACATGGCATGCGAACTCTTGCAGCAATCACAAGCGGTACGCCGGGTGGTTGGCCCAGAGGGATCCGTCATTAAACGCGCGGAACTGGAAACGCACTACGACGAAGGCCGCGTCCCTGGTCTCCAACGACCCGCTCGCCCGCCATACTGACTTCCCGTAACCGGGCCTTATGCGACAGACGCTAAGATGACATACTCCGCTCACGCCAGAATCCGAACATCCTTGGGCGAGATGATGCGGAAGTTGTCGGTCACTTGATCGCAGCAAAGGCGCGAGTTTCTGGGCACCTCCTCACGCAGGAATGTCCGAATCGCGTCGGTGAATGCCCTGAAGTTTTCGTGGCACCGTTCTGGGTAATGTGCTGATGCATAAACCCCCGCAGCCGCTCGATCGGATCCAAGTGAGGGCAGTCGGTCGGGATGAAGTGGAGCTTGATCCGGCAGCCCGGCCGCGCCAGCCAGGCCTGCACCAGCTTCGCGTGATGGTATCTGACGCCACGCCCGCTACAGGGACCGCCCCCACCGAAATGGGTCACGGTGGTCAGCGAGGAGCCCGCCCGCACGAACATCTGCACTGGCTTTCATCCGACCGACCGCATGCGCCGGATATTCGACGCCTATCGTGCGGCGGCGACGCGCGCTGGCACAGCCAGCGGGCCGGAGCAATTTGCACTTCGCCGGCAGATCACGATCGGGCTGGACGATGCGGCAATGCACGCCCGGCCGGGCGCGCGAGGACCAGGTGCGGACACGGCTGCTCGCGAACCCGCGCTTGTCTGCACCGAGGCGGGAAGCCTTCGATACGCTGGTTTCCCACGCGTTCACGTTCGGTACCGGCGAGTTCATCGCTCGCTCACCGGCCAGTGTGGCCGAACAAGCAGTCGCGCAGTCTCCGGAGGTCGGCGCGGGACATTTCCTTGCGCTGGTCGATCGCAACGCGGAGCGCGAACAACTGTACAATTCGTGGGAGATGTTCGGGCCGACGGTAGTGCCTGCGCTGTACACAGCGACGGTGTAGCGGCGCGCGAATCCTACAGCGTTAACCCACCATCCACCGTGATCGTCTGGCCTGTCACCATGGCCGCGCCGAATCCGAGGAACAACACCACCTCCGCCAGATCATCCGGCTGACAACGGCGCTTCAGCAGCGCACGTTCGATCGATTGCTGCCGCTCCTCATTGGTCCATTCCACCATCCAGGAACTGTCCACCGCGCCAGGCGCGATCGCGTTGACCCGGACTTCCGGCCCCAAAGCTCGCGCCAAATTCTGCGTGAGACTGACGACGCCGGACTTTGTTGCACTGTACGCCAGGCTGGACCCGGCGCGACCAAGCCCCGCGATCGATGCGGTGTTGACGATCGCGCCGCCGGCCGACTTCAGTGCCGGCGCGGCCGCCTTCGAGCACCGGAAAACACCCAGCAGGTTCGTCTCCAGGAGCTGCGACCACAGCTCTTCGGTGATGGAGCCAAGTTCGGGCGGTGGAATGCGCCGCCGCGTCCCGGGCGTGCCGGCATTGTTGAACAACAGGTCGAGTCGGCCGAGCTCGTCGATTGCCTTTAGCACCATGCGCGCCGCCGTACCCGCGTCGCCCACACTGCCGGGAGCGACGATTGCCTTGCCGCCCTCGTCGACCAGCCGGTTTACCGCCTGCGGCCCACGCGGATCGTCGGCGAGAAAATTCACCGCGACCGTTGCACCGAATTTGCTGAGCATGCGTGCGGTGGCGAAGCCGATGCCGGACGCGCCGCCGGTCACGAGCGCGGTCTTGCCTTTCAGGTCGTAGCTGATCATGTGCCCTCCATCGGTCTGATCCTGCGCAGCGCCTGCTTCAGCGCCAACAGCTTACGGTCGCGCTCCCGGAACAATTCCTCGGGCGAGCGGCCGCCCCAGTCGAAATAGCCTTTGCCCGACATGACGCCGGTGCGGCCGTCGTCGATCAGCGCATCCAGTGTATCGCTGTGATCGCGTGGCACCGGAGGGGTGTAGCTGCGATTCTTCATGCCGTGCTGCATCAGCAGCAGGCCTGTGAAGTCGGCCTTCGCCATAATGCCGAGGATCGGAATTCGCAACGCCAGACCATGGATGACCGAGTCGTCTATGTCCTTCGGGGTCACCAGCCGTTCATCAAGCAGGCGGTACACTTCAAGCTGCATGGCCGCCTGAAGCCGGTTGGCAACATAGCCCTGCACCATCTGCTTGAATACAACTGGGACCTTGCCCATTGCTGTCGCCATGTCCCGCACCGTGGTGATGGCAGCGGGATCGGTGTGCGGGCCGGGGCACAGATCGACCAAGTCGCAGAGGTAAGGCGGTGTGTACCAATGGGCGATGATCGTCCGTTTCTGCAATCCATCAGGCAGCAGCGGAAAAATATCGAGATTGCTGGTATTGCTCGCAAGGATGGCGTCGGCGTCCAACAATCTTTCGAGCTCCGCGTATACGGCGCGTTTGGCGTCAGGGCGTTCGACAATTGCCTCCACCACCAGCTTCGCACCAGCTACGGATTCGGCCAGCGACGTGATGCAGCGCACCGTATGTGACAGGCGCTGGCGGTCCCAGGAGGCATCGACCTCGCCGGCCTCGACCAGGGTCGCCAACGCGGTTGCCATCAGGCCCGGGGCGCGTTGCAGGGTCTCGGCCCGGTTGTCTGTCAGGCGCACCTGATGGCCGCCGAGTGCATAAACCAGCGCCAGTGCGTGACCCATCAGGCCGGCGCCAACGACGGCGACTTCGGTCATGGCAGAGCTCCCGTCATGTCGTCCGTAGCTTGTCCGCTGCAACCGATTGTCATTGTCATGCGTAAGACGACAATGCGCTGACAATGATAGCGCGGTGCCGCATGCCGCTTACTCTTGTAACGCAGCACGGCCGTTGGAGCCAATGTTCTGCAATGGATAGAGGGGGAAGCGATCGCCGAGGCCGTCATACAGCGCCACCATGCGCGCGCGCCACGCGCGCACCCCATCCATCCCGTCCGGCTTCGCCAAGACGTCGCGCGGGCTGCCGACACGGGCCCACTGGAACACAGAGAACACGACGTAATCCACGTATGCCGGCACCGCGCCAGCAAGATACGGTTGCTCCAGCAGCGCGCGCTCAAGCGGCGCGCATGCCTCAAAGAAGGCCGGCAGATGTTCGTCGCGGTCGGCACTGTAGTCTTCCAGCGTCGCGCCGAGCACCGCCTCGCGCGATCGCCGGAAATAGGCACGATCGCCCGGATCGATGACCCAGACGAAATCGCCGTAGATCTGTCGTCGCATCGCGCTGCCGAGCGTGCTGTCGGACCAAATATTGACCAGCCGCGCCGCGCCGCGTCCTGCGTCGCCGCCAAACAAGGAAGGGCGATCGGGAAACCGATCCTCCAGATGACACGCGATCGACCAACTGTCGTGCACCACTTCCCCATCATGCTCGATGATCGGCACATAGTGCTGCCCGCTGAGGCCGCGAATGCGCTCCACATCGACGAAGCGCGTCGGCACAATCTCGGGGTCCAGCCCCTTGTGCGCGAACGCGTAGCGGATCCGCCACGAGAACGGGCTGATGCGCCGTCCGCCTTGTCCAACACGCTCGTGAAAAACCAGCACCATTGGCTAGGCAGCTGCTGGCAGCCACGGCTCCGGCGCGCGGCAATCGATATCGGTTGCCACATCCACTACGACCGTCTCATCAGATGCGAGAGCCTCACGCAGCGCCGGCGCTATTTGCGAGGCCTGTTCCACACGGATGCCGCGCAGGCCGAACATCTGTGCCACGTCGGCGAAATTCGTCGGTCCGAAGCGCACCAACTCGCGCACGTCACCCGGCTTGTTGCCTTGCTGACGCTGAATGTTGGGCCAACCCTGACCGAAGCCCGAGTTGTTGTTGACCACCAGCACCACCGCGATGCCGCGTCGGCGTGCGGTTTCCAGTTCCGTCAGGTGATAGTAGATCGCGCCGTCGCCTGACCAGCACAGCACCTTGCGGTTTGGTGCGCCGCATTTCGCTCCCAACGCTGCAGGGAACGACCAGCCGAGCGACCCTGCGGCGCGCAGATAGGTCTGTGTGGTGCCGTTTAGCTCGATCAGCGTCGATGTCCAGATGCCGGAGTAGCCAGTATCGGCAACCAGAATGCCATCTTCCGGCAGCGCGCGGGTTATCTCATCGCACAGCCGGTCTGGATAGATCGGCACCGAATTTTGCGCCATCAGCGGTGCGCGCGATTCGCGCCACGCAGCGACAATGCCCGCCGCGCGGTCCGCAAACGCGCCGTCACGCTGCGGTTTGCCAAGCGCTGTCAGCAGCTTCGCCAGCGTTGCCTTCGGATCTCCCATCAGGCCGAGCGTATGCGGATACGACCGTCCGAGCTCGATCGGATCGATGTCGATCTGCACGCAGGGGGTGTCGAGCGGCGGAATGCGCCAGGTGTGCGTGACCTGGTCACCGGTATGGCAGCCGACAAACAACACCAGATCGGCTTCGTGTACGATCTGGTTCGCCGGCGGTGCGCCATAATTGCCGACACAGCCGATGGACAGGCGGTCGCGTGTCGGGATCGTTCCACGCCCGCCGAGCGAGGTGCCGATCGGCGCGGACAGCGCCCGGCCGACCGCGAGCAGCTCCGGTCCCGCCTGCGACGCGGCGACGCCGGCACCGCCGATGATTGCCAGCCGTTTCGATCCGCGCAGCGCCGCGGCAGCCCGTTCGATCTCGTCGTCCGACGGCGCAGGACGGTAAGGCGGCATGCACAACTGGAACGCGGGATCGATGTCGGGGGGTTCAGGAACGCTGCCGGTTTCGACGATTTCGCCCTGCAATCCGTTCAAGTCGAGATGCGCCGGACGCGGCGAGCCGGTCATCGCTTCACGCCATGCCTGGCGCAGCAGCCGGGGCAGATCCGCGGCGGAGTCAACGTCTGCAGCGAATTTTGTCACCGCCGAAAACATCGGGTGGTGGGCAATCTCCTGATAGGCGTTCCGATGCTGATGCGCGGGCGCCTTGTGTCCGGTCATGGCGATCACCGGGCTACGTCCGAGCCACGCGTCCTGCAGGCCGGATGCCAGATTCGCCGCGCCTACCGATTGCGCGAAGCAGATGCCGGGCCGACCGCTGATGCGTGCATAGCCGTCAGCCATGTAGGCCACCGCCTTTTCACTATGTCCCAACACCCGCTGCACGCCCAACGTGCCGAGCTCGATCAGGGTCCGGCGGACCACCGCGTCGATGAAGAACACATGCGTCGTGCCATTTGCCTTCAGGCTACGCGCCAGCCATTCAGCGCCTGTGAGGTGGTCTCGTCCGCTCATGTGTCGTTTCCTCTCTCCGCCCTGTGCTGGACTGTAGGTGGGCCGGGCAACGGCGACAATGCGGCCGGCAGAGTCTGAACTCTGCGCCTCGCGCGGCGGGGCATGCGGCCACCGCGCCGCAATCGCAGTACGACTGTGCGTCGCCACGTATCTGGATCGATACGATCACACGTCTACGGATCTGCGGTTTTATGAGTGGCACGCGGCCGTGTCATGAATGTCCGCATCATCCGCTGCGGTTCGTCAGTGAGCCACGCATCGACGAAGCGATCGATCCCGTGCTGGATTGCTGTTTCCAATGACGATCCCTCCCAATCGTCGATCAACGCCTTTTGCAGCCGCACAGCCCGCGGGCCCGATGCGAGGATTCCGTCGATGGCACGCGCCACGGCCGCGTCGAGTTTGTCGGGCGGCACCACTTCCTCAAGCAGTCCCCAATCAAGCGCGGTGGCCGCATCGATCGTTTCTCCTGTCAGCAGCAGCCGGCGCGTGCGGCCCCAGCCGATCAGCCCAGGCAACAGAGCTGCCTCGACGACGGACGGGATGCCAACCCGCACCTCCGGCATGCCGATCCGTGCGTCGCTGCTGGCGATGCGGAAATCGCACGAAGCGGCAACCTCCAGCCCAGCACCGAGCGCCCATCCCTGGATACGGGCGATGACCGGGACCGGCATGCACCGGCACGCCTCGCAGCTCTGATGCACCAGCGTGATGAACTCGCGCGCGGTGCCGGCATCGAGCGTTGCCATCGCATCGATGTCAGCGCCACCGACGAAGGCACGTTGGCCTGCCCCGGTGAGCACGACGGCGCGAAGGGTGGAGTCGCCAGCGAGACGCCGCATCGCGCCGATAAGGTCTGTCATGATTGGCGGGCTCAGAACGTTGAGCTTCGCCGCGTTGTCGATCGTGACGGTTGCCACGCCACATGCATCACGCTGCACGCGGACCCGGTTGTGCTCGCTCATTATGGAAATTCCTTTGTTCTCTGTCGTTACAAGGCGCGCAGCGCCGAACACGTCATCCTCGGGAATTTGACCCGGCTCCGAGGGCCTGACGAGCACCCCGTCCGTCTATCATCATAAGGCGAAATCCGGGACGACGAAGGACCGCCGGGGTCAGTCACGTGCAACCCGGCGAGCCGAGCCTGCGACCAGTTCGCTGTGACCGAGGCGCACTATGGCGCAACAAATTCCTCCGCCCGGTAACCCTGCACGAACAGCAAAGCACGCAGATCGGCGTGGTCAACGCGCGCACGCGCGGCAGCAGCGACGGTCGGCTTGGCGCGGAACGCGACGCCCAGCCCCGCCGCGCGCAGCATGTCCAGGTCGTTCGCACCATCGCCGACCGCCAGCGTTGCCGACAGCGGCACCCCGCGCGCTGCGGCAAGGCCGGTGAGCGTGACGAGCTTGGTGTTGCGATCAAGGACCGGTTCCGCAACGCGCCCGGTCAAAACCGTACCGTCGTCGAGCAGCGTGTTGGCGCGATACTCATCGAAGGCGCACGACGCCGCGACGCGGCTGGCGAAGAAGCTGAATCCGCCAGAAACCAGAACCGTCAACGCACCATGCGCGCGCATCGTCGCGACCAACGCGCGTGCACCCGGCGTCAGGCGAATGCGCTGCCAGGTGCGCTCCAGAGCATCCACCGGAAGCCCCTGCAGCATCGCCACGCGCTGGCGCAGCGCGGACCTGAAATCGAGCTCGCCATTCATTGCGCGTGCCGTGATGGCGGCGACGCGGTCCTTGATCCCGGCGCAGTCGGCGAGTTCGTCGAGTGTCTCACCGGTGACGATGGTGCTATCCATGTCGGCGATCAGCAGCCGCTTGCGCCGGCCTTCAGCCGGTGTGGTGACGGCATCGATGGCGCCCCGGTTGAGCGCCGCGCGGACCACATTCATATCGGGCACCGCGTCCACGATAATGTCGGCCGCTTCGCCGGGCGACAGGATGATCGATTCGCCGCCGCTGACCGCCTCACATACGCCGCGAATGACTGCCGCGGTCAGCGTCGAGGCGGCGCGATCCGCAATGAGCGTAACGACATGGCGCATGAT
Source organism: Acetobacteraceae bacterium (assembly GCA_030037665.1). GTDB lineage: Bacteria > Pseudomonadota > Alphaproteobacteria > Acetobacterales > Acetobacteraceae > JASHVB01. Next base: position 737 of record JASHQG010000331.1, on the reverse strand, counting down.
CGGGGGCTGTGTGGCAGGTGGGGCAAGCGGGTGCAAGTCGAGCGCCGCTGATTGACACCCCAAAGCGGCGCCGCTACCCCGCCGGCCCATCAAGGGGGAAACGCTTGCCATGGCGGTTCACGCATTTATTTTCCCGGGCCAGGGAAGCCAGTCGGTTGGAATGGGCCGAGACCTCGCCGCCGCCTTTGCCCCAGCGCGCGAAGTGTTTCAGGAGGTGGACGAAACCCTCCACCAGAACCTGTCGCGCCTGATGTTTGAGGGGCCGGCGGAGGAGCTGGTCCTGACCGAGAACACACAGCCAGCCTTGATGGCACACTCGCTGGCCGTCCTCCGGGTGCTGGAAAAGGAAGGCGGCTTCGCGCTGAAGCAAAAAGCGGCTGTTGTGGCGGGGCATTCGCTCGGCGAATACAGCGCACTCGCCGCCGCCGGCGCGTTTTCGATCGCGGCCGCCGCACGCCTGCTCAAGCTGCGCGGTCAGACCATGCAGAAAGCGGTCCCCGCCGGCCAGGGCGCGATGGCCGCCCTGCTCGGGGCCGAACTCGCTCTGGCCGAGGAGATCTGCACAGCGGCCGCGCCGGTGCCGGACAGTGAAACCAACGAGCGCCAGGTGATCCAGATCGGCAACGACAATGGCGCCGGCCAGGTCGTGCTGTCGGGTGCCCGGGAGGCGGTGGAACGCGCGGTTGAGGTCGCCAAAGAAAAAGGCGTGCGTCGCGCCTTGCTGTTGCCAGTCTCAG
>JASHQG010000330.1 GCA_030037665.1 Acetobacteraceae bacterium | reverse complement strand
AGGTTGGCGATGTGATCCAGCAGATTGGCGATGGGATCTGCTCCACCCCGGACCAGGCAATGACCCAGCTGGCGTACGGCAAGCCGGATGCCGATGATACGTTGGCGGTGCTGGTTCACAACCCATCCGGGTCCCGGTGGATTTCAGTGTGGGTCGGTCGACCCGATTCACGACAGTTTGTGACCAGCGGCGCGTCTACCGGAACAGCGCCGACCGAGCACGGGGAGACCGTGCGCCAGTAGCTCTGGCAGGCGCCAATCATCGGGAGCGTCACCACCGCCGATCGCTCGCGCTGCTTTTTGGGGGCGGAAGTGCCCGATCGACGAGGCGCCCGTCAGCAGATCGACCGAAGGCGCACCTATTGCAGACGTTTCGGAGCCGTCCCACTGGCAGGCGGGCCAACCAGCTGCTGCGAAAAGCCGGCCAGCCCTAACCACGCCGGCGCCGGGAGGCGTCGAGATAGCGGCAAGCTGCCTATACTACGTACGCCTCCGGGTCTGGTGGAGGCGAACATGCGACGCGTTGTCGTCTACTCGATCTAGCCACCCGTCGCACCACCACCACGCGCTGTTCGAGGCGATCGAACGTCACGTCCTGAAGCCGCTGCCAGCCGAACCGTTCATCATCGTCATGTGGCTCCGCGCACCGGTCAGTCTCGACTAGAACAACGTCGCCGCGTGGCGGTTGCGTTCCGCCGCGTATCGACCGGTGCACGGCAAAGTCCGATGTCTCTCTCACCGCATCCGCCGTATGGTCTCGCCCTCGGCTGGCCCCTCGGTGCGCAAGACCTGAGGCAACCGATCGATCTTAGCCATGGGCCAATGCATGATGTTGCAGAGCGTACGGCTGTTGAGTTGACCGCCCTCACCGTCGCCTTCCCGCAACAGGTAAGCGGGCGGCGAATGCCGGTTTGGTACCCGAGCGACATGCGTGCCAGCGTCGACTCAAGACGGTTCATGGTCTGACCAGTCTTCTTTTGGCGATTACTTCTCAATGTTTCTGCGCCTGATTCCGCTTAGCCCGAGGAGGTCCGAGACGTTCGGCGTCAAACTGGGAGTAACTTCGGTCTAGTCGGACCAAGCGGCGTTGCTTTACCTCTCGCATGGACAATTCCGAAATTGCATAGCCTGCAGAAGTCTCGGTGCGTAGCCTCGCCTTATAGACCTCCCGGATGAGGCTTTTAAGCAAAGTCAAGGCCAGGCCGAGAACCTCCACCGATGCAGAAAAGGTTGATCCGATGAGCGAACAGGACAAGGTTTACCGCACCATTCTCCCGATTCCGGATCGGCCGCACGTTGGTCTAACGACTTATGACGCCAGGGACCCAGACACGAAGTATCCGCCCATCCGGGAATTGCGGCCGCCCGCGGGTGCGCCGAACGTCTTGGTCGTGCTGATTGACGATGTTGGGTTTGGCGCATCGAGCGTGTTTGGCGGTCCGTGCCAAACGCCGAACTTCGAGAAGCTCGCAGCGAACGGCCTCCGGTACAACCGGTTCCACACGACTGCCCTCTGCTCACCCACCCGTCAGGCATGCCTGACCGGCCGCAACCATCACTCGGTGGGCATGGGCGGCATTACGGAGATAGCGACCTCGGCGCCCGGCTACAGCTCGATCCTGCCGAACTCCTGCGCGCCTCTTGCGCGGATCCTTAAGCTTAACGGCTACTCGACGTCACAGTTTGGCAAGTGCCATGAAGTGCCAGTCTGGCAGACCAGCCCTGTGGGTCCGTTCGACGCGTGGCCCACCGGTGGCGGCGGGTTCGAGTACTTTTACGGTTTTCTGGGCGGTGAGACGAACCAGTACTACCCGGCGCTGTATGAAGGCACGACACCCATCGAGCAGAACAAAACCCCCGAGGAGGGGTACCACTTCACCGACGACATGACCACGAAGGCAATCAAGTGGATCCGGCAGCAGAAAGCGCTCATGCCCGACAAGCCGTTCTTTACCTACTTCGCGCCAGGCGCGACGCACGCCCCACATCACGTGCCCAAGGAATGGGCGGACAAGTACAAGGGCAAGTTCGATCAGGGCTGGGACAAGCTGCGGGAGGAAACATTTGCCCGGCAGAAGCTGCTTGGTGTCATTCCAAACGATTGCCAGCTGACTGAGCGTCATGCCGAGATTCCGGCCTGGAACACGATCTCAGCCGAGATGAAGCCAGTGCTCGTCCGCCAGATGGAATTATATGCAGGCTTTCTAGAGCACACCGATTGTCACACCGGACGGCTGATCGATGCTATCACAGATTTGGGCATCCTGGACGACACCCTGATCTACGTGATCATTGGCGATAACGGCGCCTCAGCGGAGGGGTCGCTCCAGGGTTGCTTTAATGAGATAGCTCCGCTGACCGGCTTTCCGCATCTGGAGACCGCTGCGTTTCTCACTGAGCGATTGGAAAAGCTGGGCGGCGTCGAAGCGTACAACCATTACGCGGTGGGCTGGGCACACGCCATGTGTGCGCCCTACCAATGGACCAAGCAGGTAGCCTCGCACTTTGGCGGCACGCGCAACGGTACGATCGTGCACTGGCCGAAAGGGATCGAGGCCAAAGGCGAGGTTCGCAGCCAGTTTCACCACGTGATCGATGTCGCGCCGACGATTCTGGAGGCTGCGGGTCTGCCCGAGCCGGTCTTCGTTAACGGGGTGCAGCAGCGCCCGATCGAAGGGATCAGCATGCTGTACTCGTTCAACGACGCAAACGCGGCTGAGCGGCGCGAGACGCAGTATTTCGAGATGGCGGGCAATCGTGGAATTTACCACAAGGGCTGGACAGCGGTGACAAGGCACCGGACGCCGTGGGAGACCGGCCGGGTCGCGTTGCCCGCCTTCGATGATGATGTCTGGGAACTGTACGACACCAACTCGGATTGGAGCCAGTCGAGGAACCTGGCGAAGGAAAATCCGGAAAGGCTGCACCACCTCCAGCGGTTATGGCTGATCGAGGCGGTCAAGTATAATGTGGTTCCGTTGGATGATCGCTTTGCAGAGCGCGCCAACTCTGAGCTCGCTGGCCGGCCAGAATTGATCACGGGGAACCGCCAGATATTGTTTGGCGGCATGGGACGACTGACTGAAAGCTCGGTGATCAACTATAAGAACAAGTCGCACGCGGTGACGGCAGAGGTGGTGGTTCCTCCAACGGGTGCGGAAGGCGTCATCATCGCGGTGGGCGGTATCATCGGGGGATGGAGCCTCTACGCCAAGGACGGCAAGCCGATATACCATTACAATTTTTACGGTGTGCACCGGTACACGGTAGAGGGCACGTCGATGATTCCGCCAGGCACACATCAGGTGCGGATGGAGTTCAAATATGACGGCGGCGGCCTGGCGAAGGGCGGCACGGTCACGTTGTACCTCGATGGGAATACGATCGGCGAAGGCCGTGTCGACCAGACCGAGCCCCTGCTCTTCTCGGCCGACGAGACGTGTGACGTCGGCTTTCAGGCCGGCTCGCCCTCGAGCACGGACTATGGGCCAACCGGCAACAGGTTCAGCGGCGAGGTAAACTGGGTTGAGATCGACCTCGGCGACGACGCAGTGAGTCTCGATCATCTCATCGCGCCCGAAGACCGCCTGCGTGTCGCCATGGCGACACAGTAAAGCCTCGGCCGGACGACGCCGTCGATACGCGCACCCAGAGCGAACTGGAGGGCATGTGCTGCGCGGCCAGGCCGCACGGATGATACGGTCCGTTCCTGTTATGCAGGGGATAATCAGCCGATGACGCGGGCGATGATTTTCTCCGCCGACGACGGTTGCGGCGTAGGCGAGGACAGCGGCGTGCCCATTTTCCCAGACCACGGATCGCAGGGCAAAGGATTCCAATGCGCGGTCAAAAGGGGTGCAACGCGCCATCGGACATGCGGCAGAGAGCCAGCATCACCGCGTCTCAGTGGAGGATGCTGGTCGGATCGCCATGGCGCGGCAGTCGTTAGAATCAGGGACAGTAAGGGGAACCGATGCCGCTGTGATTCCCACCGCCAACCCTCGGGCCAGCCCGTATTCCTTGAACGACGCGGTGCGTCGGGCAAGCTGCGGGGACAGCCGGTGAGCGACAAACCGCGTGCCCCGAACCTTGCCGACGAACGTGCGAGGCAACGCAACCGCGAGACAGCGGAGCGTCCGCTGACCGCGTCGGTTCGGACCGCCCTTGCTCTGATCGAGTTTGGGTTTGGAATCGCCAAGCTCGACGCTTACGTCCGGCGGGCTGGTCTGCATACACGGGTCGATCGTCTGCACCGCACGCTGATTTTCGTGCCAGCTTCATTGTCGCGGGAAGTCTCTGGCTGCTCGCCGCGACCGTTCAGCGCGCCCGCGTCCTCAAGCGGCTGTTGCAGCCTGACGTTGCCTGGCATGCCGTGCGCCCGACCGTTACCGCCCGACGAATGGTGATCGGGGTATTCGATTTGATTGCGACTTTTGGTGATCGGTCCGCTTTGCTGACAGTGTCAATCGCCAAGGGATTGGTAAACATAGCTGCAGGAGGCCCGATGGTGACCGAACCCTACGCAAAACCGACGCTACGCCAACGCGTCAAGCAAGAGCTCAAAGAACTCATGGTCATCAGCGGCTATCTCTACGTCACCCTTGGGGCAGTGATTCTCATGAAGGCCGCGGTGCTCCACACAGAAGGCATCGCATTCACCCCCTTCGGCATCGCCATCGTCAAAGCCGTGGTGCTAGGGAAGTTCGTGATGCTCGGCAATCTCATGCATGCCGGTGGGCGCGATATCTCCGGCCCGCTGATCTGGCCGACCCTTCGCAGGTCATTCGCCATCCTGGTGCTGCTTGTCATCCTGACCGTCATCGAAGAGGTGGTCGTCGGTTGGTTCCATCACCGGTCGATCGCCGCGTCGTTCGACCAGTTGTTCGGTGTGCGGCTGCAGGAGACGCTCGCTGGCTACCTGATCATGCTGTTGGTGCTGATTCCGTTTTTTGCCTTCCGCGTGCTCAATGAAGCACTTGGTGAAGGGAGGCTGGAACGGATGTTCTTTGTCGCGTGGGAATCCGAGCCGCGCGAGTGACAGACCGGAGGTGGCTACGTTACGCGGTCAGATGCATCGGTGGCGCCGGCGAGTCGACTTGGCCGACTCTGGCGCCCGGCTTCCGGTTCCTCCTGCTCGACGAGATGCGTAATATATTCGCCGGCCCCTTCCGCGAGCAGCGCATCGTCCTGAACAAGCTGCGCTCTAGGAGCAACGAATTGCAAGTTTCGCTGGTCTGTTTCGGTGTCAACGAGGCCTGCGAGGCGATCAGTGGTGATGTGCAGCGCCCGCGGCGCTTAGAGGTGTTTCCGTTGACGCGCTGGTCTGTGGACGGCGACTTCGGGGATCTCGTGCTGGCCATTGTCGGTCGTCTCGCGGTGCGCAATCCGATGGTGCTTTCTGCACGGGCGATGCGGCGCGCGTTGCAGCTGACCAACGGCGGCACCCCGAATGTCTGGCGCTTCTCCATCAGGCTGCGATTGAGGCGACGAAGAGTGGGGCAGAAGGACTGACGGACGACGCAATTGACCCATGGCGGCCCATGACTCTAAACGAGCGGTTATCCGCATGAGGTGCGCCCTGCGTTGCTCTCCGCACTTGCTGCGGAGCATGACGCGGTCGCATGACGGAAGGGTACGTGGTGGATTGGTGGCGCTCAGGCAATCCATGCAGATCTGCCGTTGGTGCACACTTCGGCATAACGAATACTCCATCACTCGCGGCGCGCGGTTGCGGAGTTGGGTCGGATGGCGGATCGCCCGCCCGATCTGCAGTGCAGAGCTCGACGACTTCACGCTCTATTGGCGGCTCTTCCATGCTGACACCGCCGACATCTTGTTGGTGTAAGTCAAAGACGTCGCCCGTAATGGGACGCAGATCATCGATCATAGCTCGAGGCGGCGCGATCGCGGGGCCGCTTATAACGACCTGATGCGAAGCCTGCTGCTACGCCAAATCCCAGGGGCCAGGCCAAGCGACATTGGGCCGGCCATGCCAAGGCTGGTCGGTCTCGTCATCACGGCCCCGAACGATTTCTTCCAGCGCCTGGCGCCGGAGAACTGGTCATGCTCGGGGATGCTGCCGCTGAGTGGGCGTATCCCAGTCCTTGCCGACGTCGCAACGGTGTCGAACTGCCCCGAAAATTGGACCGGCAACTTGGTCGGTGCTCCTGCGCCGCCATATCGCGCACGCCTGCTGCGTCGCCTTCAGGCCCTTGCATTCTCCGAGGACGCCGAGCTGCCGGCGACCAGGTCGCCAGGTTCCGGACATTTGCGACAATGCCTGCAATCGTCAGTCAAGAAATGCCGATGTGGAATGGCAGCAACTCGGTGAACGACCAGGCTTCCAGTCGCTTTCGGCACCACGACAGGCAGGCGGGCCATTGACGGCTGCAACGACAGCGTGCGGCCACCTCACGCCATCAAAGCGTCGCTGCCGAGGCCGGTGCTGACGCGCGCTGCAGGCGAAGGGGCCCATGCGGGGGATGACGGCAGGGAGGCGTCAGGCATCGGCGCGGTCGGATCTGGCGGCCGGCAAATCGGGCGCCAAAGCGGCGAGCGGCGCGCGCACCCCGCCGGTTGCCTGGCGGGGCATGCGCTTGCCACCGACGATCGCCACGCCGCGCGCCGTGGCCCGGTGATAAACCTGTCGCGGGCCGTGGCAACGGGGCAGATCTGGCCCGTGCCCGGCCAGGTGAGGGTGAGCTGGGGCCAGGTCCGGCGGGCGGCGCGGCGCATATGTGGCATGCTCGCCGGCTCTGAACAGAACGAGAATCGATCATCGCAGCGCTCGCATGCGTCGCTCCCAGACACACGAAGAGTTTGGGCGCAGGTTGAGCTGGGATTGATCGGTTTCCGTTCGTGGCACTCTCGCTTTTCGCTGAATGCAGCCAGCCTGTCGTACCGGGTGGCGACCGCCGGCAAATCCCGGTAGGCCTTCTCGTCAGCCAACGCGATCGCCAGGCCCTGCGCTTCCGCGGACCGATCTGGCCGGTGTGCCGCATGAATTTCACGGCTGCCGGTCCCCTCGCGCCGGCTCTTGGAGCGAAACACGCCTCCGTGCAGCCGCCGCTCGAATCGAGCTCGCTAATCGCCATTGAGGCCAGCACGTCGCTATGCCAGGAGCCGCGGGCAGGGAGAGAGACCAGCCTATGCGCGTTGGTGCGATCGCTGGGCAGCTGCGGCGGTCCCCGGCCCGCGGCAACGAAAACCACGGCGGGCTCGAGGACGCGAATAGG
>JASHQG010000329.1 GCA_030037665.1 Acetobacteraceae bacterium | reverse complement strand
CGGTGCCCCTCCGGCGTAAGTCCGTCTGTTTCACGACGCCGGAGATATGAGCGCCGTCCTGGTTCGGCAGAATGCCGATCAGCCCCCCGCCGTGGGCACGCGGCCGCGCTTGTACCGCCCGTATTCCGTGATTTCTTGGGCGAGCGGGTCGAGAATGCTGGCTCGCGCGCTCATCGGCTCTCGCTGCGCCGGCGGCCTGCCTGAGCCGCGCTCGGGCACGCCTCGACATCCTGGGTGCGGCGCTCCCTGTCAGCTTCCGGCTTTCTCCAGCGCATAGCCCTTGCCCTGCATGCATTTGCGGATATCGGCGCGCACCGCGAAAGGACCCGTAACGGGAGAGATGACCCATCCTTGCAGGGTGTCCTCGTTCTCGAGTTGCACGGCCTTGCGTGAAGAGGTGCGGCATAGCTTGAGATCGTCCTGGTAGTGTTGCGACGCGTGGTCGCCCTGCAACGGCGGATCATACGGCGCGCATCCGCTGATGCCGGCCAGGACAACGAGAAAGATCAGCACTATGCGGCACACGACGGTGGCTCCGATTGTCAGTTTCAGGGGGGTGACACAGCGCGGCGGCCTAACCAAGCGCCCTGAGCACCAGCAAGGTATCTATCCCGCCAGCCGGTCTGACACGGCCGATTCGAGCCGTTCCGGCTTTTTGCCGGTTCGCTAAATTCTTGATTTCACAGGGGTTCTTGGTGGAGCCAAGGGGAGTCGAACCCCTGACCTCCTGAATGCCATTCAGGCGCTCTCCCAACTGAGCTATGGCCCCCGCGCAGGGAGGCGGCATATAGCCCCGCGCCTCGCTCCCGATCAAGGGCGGGGCAGACCATGGACGCAGAACGCGTGGGCAAAGCCATCCTTCTGGCGCTGACCGTCATGCTGTTTGCCGCGCTGGGCGGGTTCGCTGCCTGGTTTCACGCTGGCGTGCCGCCGGGCTGCACGGATCCGCGCACGCTCGCCATGGTGCACGAGAGCTTCGTCCGTCATCACCTGCCGCCCTCCACACAGATCGTCGCCATCCGTACCCTGGCCGGCGGCCCGCTGGCACTGCGATTCGTCTGCCAGGCGCAGCTCATTGGTATCCGTCGGACGGACCTTCCCCCAGACACGCCGGTACCTGGCGAGATTACCTACACCTCGCAACTAACGGACCACCGCACCCGCCACGAAGTGACCGTCCGCATCGAGCCGCTGTTGCGGTGGGAGAAAGCCCAGTGACTAGCCGCATAAACCGTATCGCCGCAGCGAGCCCGGGTTGATCCGGCACGCGGAACCGCGACATCAGATCGGCGACCATCCCGGGCGGCAACGAAATGGCGGCGTCCAGGGCCATGGATCCGATTGTGCAAACACGGCGGCTCAGCGCATGCGTTCTGATCAGTTCGAAACGCGCGGTGCTCCCGAAATGGCACTATCTTCATTTGCCTGGTCGTGCGGAATGCGACGGCCGACCAACGCCCAGCAACCAAGACCGGTTGGCCCTTGTGGACCCCGGCGCAGAACGTCAAGGCGAAGCCAAACCCGCGCGTCAGCGCGCCGCCAGCACCGCGGCGACCGCCAGCGCCGCGGCAGCCTGGCACGGCTCGATGACGGGCACGCCGGCCGCGTCTTCGATTGCGGCGCGGTGGTGTGCCATGCCGGTGCACCCCAGCACGACAGTGCCGGCGCCACGCGCCGCCAGCTCGCGCCCCGCCGCCATCAGCGCGGCACGTGCCGTCTGCGGTTCCAGTAGCGTCTCCATCGTCACGTTCAGCGCGACTTCTGCCGCGAGCCGCGCCTCCACTCCGATCGCCCGTAGCGCCGCCAGGTGCCGCGCCTTCGATGCGTCGACGATCGCGATCACCCCAAACCGCTCGGCCCGCGCCACCGCTGCCGCCACTGCCGAACGGAACACCCCGAACACTGGCCGCCGGCTCACGGCGCGGGCGGCCTCGATCCCCGGGTCGGAAGCACAGGCGATCACGTAGGCGTCGGCGGGATCGCGCTCGATCATCCGGCAGACCGGCTCTACCACCGCGTGCCAGTCGCGCCAGTCGTAGATCGCCGGCGGCCCCTCGGACACGGTCACGACATCCAGCGCGGGCCCACCGGCAAAGCGGAACGGCGTGATGGCCGCGTCGATGCCTGCAGAGCACGCAACGGAACAGTTGGGGTTGATGACCAGAATACGTGCCATGCGTGCATTCTCCGCCCCCTGGCGCACCACGGCAAGCAATCCGATATGGTGGCGCAGCATTCGCTGCGGTATGCCGCAGCACGTACTGTGCAAGGAATTTCCCGCCGATGGCCCCCGTACGCTGGCAGCCCGACCGCCTGCCCAGTCCGCCTCCGTGGAACGTCCCCCCAACCGGCACTGCCATCGGCCGCGGCATGATGGGACACTGCCCTTCCTGTGGCAGAAGCCACATGTTCAACGGATTCCTCCGCGTCGTTCCGCAGTGCCAGAACTGTGGCGCTCCGCTTGGCTCGGCACGCGCCGATGACGCGCCGCCCTATTTCACCATCCTGATCGTCGGCCACATCATCGTGCCGATGATTCTGATCTGGCAGCGCCTGTCCGATCCTCCCACCTGGCTGATGTCCGCCGTCTTCGTGCCGCTCACGCTGGTGCTCACGCTGGCCCTGATGCGCCCTGTGAAAGGCGGCGTTGTCGGTCTGATGCTGAGCCTGAACATGCTGAAAACTGAACCCGATACAGCATGACCCAGCCTGGCGGCCTCATCCGTGTGGTGCTGGAGGATGAAGGGCCGGCCAACCTGCCCCCGCTCATCGAGGCCGACCGCGAGCAAGCAGTTGCCGACATCGCCCAGGCGAACCGATTCGTGCCATTGACGCTGAAGACCGGTCAGATCTGCAATGGCCCCTTCGCGCTGCATCTCGCTCTGCGGGATGGCCGCATGGTCTTCGACATTCGCTGCGAGGACGATTCTCCGGTACTGGCAATCGCCCTCGCGCTCGGACCATTTCGTTCGCTGATCAAGGACTACCACCTCCTCGTGGATAGTCATATCAAGGCGGTGGAGGAGGGACGCATGGAACATATCCAGGCGGTCGATATGGGCCGCCGCGGCCTGCACAACGAAGGTGCCGAACTTCTGCGCCGGCGCTTGCACGGCAAAGTCGACATCGATTTCGACACCGCACGCCGCTTGTTCACCCTGCTCTGCGTGCTGCACCAGAAGGTCGCGGCGCGATGAAGATCGACGGCGTCGCCTATCGTACCATCTGGGTCAATCAGGACGGCTGGTCGGTGCACATCATCGACCAGACGAAACTGCCCTGGGCGGTCGACATCCTGCGTCTGACCGAAGTCGCGCATGCGGCGCATGGCATCCGCACGATGCAGGCACGTGGCGCACCACTGATCGGCGCTCTGGCGGCGTACGGGCTGTGCCTCGCGTTGCGGGCGGATGCATCAACGGATGCGATGGAGCGTGACGCTGCGCTTCTTGCCGCGACCCGTCCCACAGCCGTCAACCTGCGCTGGGCGCTGGAGCGCATGCTGACGCGGCTGCGCAATACGCCAACCTCCGAGCGGATCGCAGCGGCTTACGCCGAAGCCGCCGCGATTGCCGACGAGGACGTGGCGCAGAACGAAGCGATCGGCCGGCATGGCGTGCCGCTGATCGAGGCGGCCGCCGCGCGCAAAGGCGGCGGGCGGGTGAACGTGCTGACACACTGCAATGCGGGCTGGCTCGCGACGGTGGATTGGGGAACCGCGCTGTCGCCAATCTACATGGCGTCCAACGCCGGCCTCGACGTGCACGTGTGGGTCGATGAGACCCGGCCACGCAACCAGGGCGCTGCGCTCACTGCCTGGGAACTCGGCAAGCACGGCGTGCCGCACACGGTGGTGGCCGATAACGCCGGCGGACATCTGATGCAGCACGGCGAGGTCGATTTGGCGATCGTCGGGGCCGACCGGGTGACGCGGGCTGGCGATGTGGCCAACAAGATCGGCACATACCTGAAAGCGCTGGCGGCGCGTGATAACGGCGTACCGTTCTGGGCGGCGGTGCCGTCATCGACAATTGACTGGAGCGTGTCCGATGGCGTGCGGGACATTCCGATCGAAGAACGCAACGCGGCAGAGGTGACGGACGTCACGGGGCGCATGGCGGACGGCAGTGTAGCGACGGTGCGTGTAACGCCGCTCGACAGCGGCGCCGCGAATCCCGCGTTCGATGTGACGCCGGCGCGATTGATCACCGGGCTCGTCACCGAGCGGGGACGTTGCGAGGCGAGCGTGCCTGGGCTGATGGGGTTGTTCCCGGAGCAGCGGTAACAAAAACCTCTCCCGCGTTGCGCACCGAACCGGTCGAGGCGCCGCGTCGAGGGTCAGAATGCCGGGGTAGGGTTCACTGCGAGGAGTCGCAACGCCCTCACGCGCGTCCGCGCACCCCGCGGCGTGCGCCATGCGAATTGCGGGCGAGGTTAGCCAACACGAAGTCCGTCTCCATGACGTCGCCGAACAGCGAATAGCGTCCCGGCAGCGACGCCCGGTGCTCTTCCGGCGTCATCGCGGCATTCGCATCGCTTACCATGACCGTGCGGAAATTCAGCATCATCGCATCGCGTGCAGACGACGCGCAGCATGCGTTGGTTACCAACCCCGCGATCAGCACAGTATCAAAGCCACGGGCTCGCAGCAGGTCCGCCAGGTCCGATGCACCTGGCAGGAACGCGCTGAACCGGTATTTCCGGACGTCGAGCCCGGGCCAAAGCTGCTGCCCAACCGAACCCTTCACCCCTGCAGCTTCGCGCCGTGCTCGCGCTTTCGGCGTCAGCCAAGCACGTAACGAGCGCCATTCCTCGGCAGCACCAGGATCAAACGTATCCATCATCCAGAACACGCCACCACCGGCCGCACGCAGCGCTCCCGCGATCCGGTCAACCTGTGGCACGATATCGCGACCGGCTGGGCACACCGCGTAGCCGACCGCATCATCCAGGAACGCGTTATGCAGGTCGATCACCACCAGCGCCATCTCGCGCGCCAGAGGATCGGCGAACGGATGTGCGACACCGCAACGCGCGATAACCCGCGCGGCGACCTGTGGCGGAACACCGCCCAAACCTTGCATCGATCGCTCTCCATTTGCCTACCGACACACAGACGACGCAAACTGAACCGGTGCAGCATCGAGGTGTCGACATGCGACCGCAAGCCGAAGCGAAGATTGCCCGCCTCCGGGAAACCGACCCCGTATCGTTCGGAACGCTGGCACAATACCAACGGCTGACCGGCGACGACGGCTTGCCAGTGTTCACTGGCGTGCAAACCTGCCGCCCCGGCTACGCGACCCCACTGCACTGGCATCCTTACGTGGAATACCTGTTCATTCTCGATGGCACCATGGAGGCGTGGCTGGACGGCCAGCAGGACAGTCCGGCGCGTCTGCACGCAGGCGACATGATCGCGCTTCCGGCCTGCACACCGCACAAATTCCGCAACGCCGGGGAGAATGATTTGCGTTTACTCGGCATTCACACGTCACCGACACGTATCGTGCATGTTGTGGATGACGTAATGTAACGTTGCGTGAATAATGGTTCATGTAGCGGTCAGAGAAAACGCCCATCGTGGGCAACTTTCTGACACGATTCCTTGCACTCAATCCGTCGTTCGCCGCCGTAGTATGGGTTGGTCAAACGGAGTGAGGTCAGCGATGTGCACTCAACAGATCACCGTGCCGACGATCGGTTGCTGGCTGCAGGATCCGCTGATCCGCCTGATGATGGCCAGCGATCGCGTGTCGGAGGAGGAGATGCTCGCGCTCATGCAGCGAGTTAGCACCGCCGTCGCGGCTCGCGCGGCGTCGGAGCAACCGTCTCTTCGGGGCTCATAGCCGTCGGCTGCGGTGGTTCTGCTGCCGCGCGGTCAACCCGCGACATCATGGATGTTTTGCCGTCTTGTCCGGTGAAGCACGGTCCTATTGTAACAGGCACGTCCGCCGTGGTGATGCTGCGGTTGTGAGAGAACCGTTGGTGGACTCAACGGGTTTGCGTCAGCGCAGCGTTTGGTCGTTGGGCGCGCCCGCCGGCCGGAGCGCTTTGCGGCTAGCGGGCATTCTTCGCCGCGGAGAGCGCCGTCGCGGTCGCTGAACTCTCATATCCGAGAGCGACGGCGGCTGTTCAATGAAGAGTTCAGTCAGCCTGTACAGCGGATGCCTGGTCCGAGCATTCTCATGAAAACATAGTGATCGCCGTCGCCCCCAGGCATCTCGTTACCTGCGCTTGACCTGGAGCAAATTCCCCTGGTCTCGCCGGGTCATTGCTTGGCTTTGGTCACCGCCTCGCTTGCACAGCCTGTGTGTTCCGCTATCGCCTCGTCGGCAAGGACAGACCTTCGTCTATAGTTCTTCCACCTGGTCCACCCCGGGCAGCAGTTTGAGCGCCTGTGCCAGACGGGGCGTGACGTTGAAGCCGCCGGGCAGGGCGATTTCGACGCACTGTGCCGTGCCAAGCTGCGGCATCAGGATGACGCGCCCTTTGCCACCGCCCTCGCGCGACAGCACCTCGTGGATATGTGGTACGGCAGCGGTCTCACGCAGCCAGATGCGCATCGCAGCTCCAGCGGACGCCGCTGCCTCGTCCAGTGACGTCACGTCCTGGGCGGTGATGCGCAGCGCCTCACCTTCCTGGCGCAGATCGACGGTGACCAGCAGACGCTGGTCGTTCGCCACGAGGTCGCGTGACCGTGACAGCACTTCGCTGAACAGAGTCACTTCGCAGGAGCCGGAGGTATCAGACAGCCTCACCCAGGCCATGCGGCTGCCGGTGCGGGTGATCCGCTCCTTGATGGCAACCACGCTCCCGGCGAGCTTCATGCGCGTCACGCCGGCCTGGGCACGCGCGTCTACCTGCGCGCATGGCGTCGCGCCAAGCCGGCGCAGCGACTGTGCATAGGCATCGAGTGGATGCGCGGTGAGATGGAAGCCGATCGCGTCCGCCTCAAACCCTATTCGTTCCAATGGCGGCCAGTCTGGGATCTGTGGCAGGCGGAGCGGCTCCGGTCGGTCCGCGCCCCCGAATAAGCCGATCTGGCCACTATCCTTCTCTTCGGCCAGCGCCTGTGCGCGCCGCAAGATCGTTTCGGTCGCACTAAACAAGCGCGCCCGGTTGTCGTCGAGTTCGTCGAAGGCGCCGGCCCTGACCAGGTGCTCGATTTGCATCTTGTTGAGCTAGCGCGGATCGACCCGCGCAGCGAACTCGGCGACATCGGCGAATGGCGTCTGGCCACGTGATTCCACCAAGGCGTGCATTGCAGCCGACCCCACCTTCTTGACCGCCGCCAGCGCATAGCGAATGGCAAGTGCGCCTGCCGTATCGCGCTCCACGGAAAAATCTGCAGCCGAACGGTTGATGTTGGGCGGCAGGATGCGGATGCCGGAATGCTCTGCCTCTTGCTTCAGCGCCGCGAGCCGATCCGTGTTGCCGAGAGCCAGACTCATGCAGGCGGCAAAGAACACCTCGGGGTGGTTCGCCTTCATCCATGCGGTCTGGTAGGCGACCAGCGCATAGGCTGCGGCGTGCGATTTGTTGAAGCCGTAGTCCGCGAACTTGGCCATCAGGTCGAAGACTTCCGTGGCTTTGTCCTGCACGATGCCACGTTCGGTCGCGCCCTTCACAAAGATCTCGCGCTGCGCCTCCATCTCCGCGCGAATCTTCTTGCCCATCGCGCGGCGCAGCAGATCCGCGGCGCCGAGCGAGTAGCCGGCCATGACCTGCGCGATCTGCATTACCTGTTCCTGATAGACGATAATGCCGTAGGTCTCGCTTAGGATGTCGTGCAGAATCGGATGCGGCGCCGCCCAGGGTTCTCCGTGCTTGCGCCGGCAGTAATCTGGAATGTTGGCCATCGGGCCAGGACGGTACAGCGCGCCGAGTGCGATCAGATCATCGAACCGGTCAGGGCGCATCTGGCGCAGCGCATCGCGCATACCCTGGCCCTCAAATTGGAACACTCCACCGGCATCGCCACGCTGGAGCATTTCGTAACTCTTGGGGTCGTCCAGTGGCACGTGGTCGAGGTCAACGTTCTCGCCCAGGCCGCGCAGCAATTCGATGGCGCGTTGCAAAATCGTCAATGTGGTCAGGCCAAGGAAGTCGAATTTCACCAGCCCGGCCTGTTCGACATATTTCATCGAATATTGCGTGACAGGGAAATCAGAGCGCGGATCGCGGTACAGCGGGACCAGCTCGATCAGCGGCCGATCGCCAATCACCACCCCGGCGGCATGCGTGCTCGCGTGGCGGTAAAGCCCCTCGATCTGCAAAGCAATCTCCAGGAGGCGGGCGATCCCTTCATCCTCATCGCGCATCTGCTGCAGGCGCGATTCCTTTTCGATCGCCGCGCCGAGCGTCACCGGCTGGGCGGGATTGTTAGGGATGAGCTCTGCAACCTTGTTCACCTGGCCAAACGGCAGGCCGAGTACGCGGCCAACGTCGCGTACCGCAGCACGGGCTTGCAGCTTACCGAAGGTGATGATCTGCGCGACGCGGTCCTCGCCGTATTCCTTTCGTACGTATTCTATGACGCGGTCGCGGCCTTCCTGGCAGAAGTCGATGTCGAAGTCGGGCATCGAAACGCGTTCGGGGTTGAGGAAACGCTCGAACAACAGCTTGAAGCGAAGGGGATCGAGGTCGGTGATGGTCAGCGCCCAGGCGGCGACCGATCCGGCACCGGAGCCACGCCCGGGACCAACGGGGATACCCTGCGCTTTTGCCCACTGGATGAAATCGGCAACGATCAGGAAGTAGCCGGCGAAGCCCATGTTGGCGATCACGCCAAGTTCGTAGTCCAGTCGCTCGCGATAGCGCGCGCGGGTCTGCGCATCGGCGCCGATCGTGTCCATGCGGCGGTCGAGTCCTTCGATCGCCATGGCGCGTACGGTGTCTTCTTCCGTGCTGCCGGGCGGGACCTTCGGCGATACCGGCAGCAGCGGCTTGCGTGTCTCCATCATCACGGCGCACCGCTGCGCGATGGCGAGAGTGTTATCGCAAGCTTCCGGCAGGTCTGCGAATAGCGCGCGCATCGTGTCAGCGGGCTTGAACCAGTGCTCCGGCGTGACACGGCGGCGGTTGGTTTCGGAGAGCGAGCGGCCCTCGGCAATACAGAGCAGCGCGTCGTGCGCCTCGAACATCGCGGGCGTGGCGAAGAGACAGTCATTGGTCGCGACGAGCGGAACGGCGTGCGCGTCGGCGAGTGCGACCAGGCCTGGCTCGATGGCCTTTTCCACCGCCAGACCGTGGCGGTGCAGTTCCACGACTGTGCGGTCTGGGAAGGCCTCGGCCATGCGGGCCAGCAAGCGATCGGCTTCCGATTGCTGGGCTTCGGACAACAGGCGGGCGAGGGGACCCGTTGTGCCGCCGGTTAGCAGGATCAGGCCGGCCGCGTGCGCGGCAACGCGCTCGAAGGGAAGCTGTGGCTTGAGGCCGGGGTCGGTATCCAGGAACCCGTACGACGAAAGGCGCTGCAGGTTGGCCAGGCCCTCGGCGTTCTGGGCGAGCACGACGATCGGTTCGGGTGCGAGTCTCGGGTTGTCGGGGCGGGTCAGGGCAAGCTGGCAGCCGATGATTGGCTGGATGCCCTGGCCGGAGCACGCCTGGGAGAATTCGAGCGCACCGAACAGATTTCCGGTGTCGGTGATGGCGACGGCGGGCATACGGGCGTCGCGGGCGAGGGCAGGGAGCTGGTCGACCTTGATTGCGCCCTCGCTGAGCGAATAGGCCGAATGGGCGCGCAGATGGACGAAATCGGCATGCGGCATGCGAGGCAGGTTATGGGACCGCGCCGAGTCGATGCCAAGATGTGGGCGTTGCGGCGCCGCGGCCGCAACGGTGGCGGTTGCGCCTGACGCCAGACCGACGAAGCAACGGCTGAATTGCACAGCCGTAGCCCGTCATTGCATTCTGGCCGCGCGGTCGTGCGGTGGCCGCGCGCATGATCTTGCGATACCCCTGCTAGAACCGCGCGGTCGGCTGCGCCAGAAATGCCCGCTCTTCCGCCGTGCTTTCGCGTCCCAGCGCCACGTTGCGGTGGGGAAAGCGACCGTACCGACGAATGATATCGCGGTGACGGTAGGCATGCTCTATTGCCAGATCGCCCAGTGCAATACGCAGG
>JASHQG010000328.1 GCA_030037665.1 Acetobacteraceae bacterium | reverse complement strand
AGTCTGCAATTGTCCGAAGCGGTGCTAGTCGATGTTGGTGTGCCGATGGGACCCGTGCTCGCGTCGATTCATGAGAAGCGGGCTGAAATGCAGGCCGGCATCAAGGAGATGGCGCCAGACGCCGACGTCCGCATGTTCGGCCGCCGCCGCCTGCGTGACGCACTGGAACGACGATAGAAGGTCCCCTCCTGCGCGCGAGACGGCGAGAAGAGACGCCCGGTCATTCCACAATCTGCGCCAACTTACCCTTCCCGCTCCCGGTGGAAAGGGAATGTCGGCAGGAGCGGCACACGTCTGTGGAACTCACGCAGAGCGCGGCACCGCCATGGTTGTCGCCGCCGAGGCGCCCGCAATCCCCAGATCCGGCAGATGCAACTCGACGTCACGCGTCTCCGGCCCAAGCAATGCGCCAATCACCATCAGAATGCCGGCCAATCCCAACAGCACGATCGGCGTGTAGAGATAGGGCATGAAGTGGGCGAGCCAAAGCAGGTAGATCCCCGAGAATGACGGGAGCACCACCGCGAGGCTGTAGCCAATGCCGTAGCCGCTGGCGCGGACATACGTCGGGAAACGCTCGCAGATGTAGACGGTGACGACGCCCCATGGCGAAATTGCGACGACGTGGAAGATGCCCGCCAGGGTCGCCGTGACCATTGGAGAGCCGCCGGACACCGCGTTGGCCACGAGCGAATAATAGAGCGCCGGTCCGAGCACCAGCACCACACAGGAGGCGATGACAATGGCGGGGCGCCGGCCGATCATCTGACTCAGCAGGCCATAGCCGACGAAGGCGAAAAACAGACCGATGCTGGCGAACAGGAAGGTGTTCGACGTGAGTGCGCTGGGCACGTGGAACTGTCGGATCATGAGGCTGGGCAGCAGGGTCGACGGCTGACCGACCAGCCAGAAGCCGGTCATCATCAAGAAGATCTGACCGAGCGTACGCAGGTGCCGACCGGACAGCACGGCCTTGAGCGGGGCTGTGTGTTTCTCGGCTGACTGCCAGATGGGCGATTCGGGCACCGTGACGTAATAAAGCAGGAACGCGAAAGAGATCAGGAATCCGATGACGAACGGGATGCGCCATCCCCATGCAAAGTATTGTTCCTTGGTGGTGATGGTCAGCATGATCGTGGTGACGACGGTGGTCATGAGAAAGCCGAGCGGGAAGGCGCCCTGAACCAGCCCGCCGACGAAGCCACGGCGCTCTTTCGGTACCATCTCCAGCGCCAGCGTGTTGTTGGACGTGTATTCGCCGCCCATGAATATACCGCCGATGAACCGGATCAGGATGAGCAGTGTCAGCGACCACAGGCCGATGCTCGCGTAGCCCGGTAGCAAGGCGATGAGCAGCGTGAACGTGCCGAAGCCGACGATGCTGACCATCGTGGTGCGGCGACGGCCGATTTTGTCCGCCCAGTGGCCGAAGATGACCGCACCGCACGGACGGCCGAGAAGGGTTGCGACGATGGTGAAGTAGTAGACCGTCGTCGTCGCTGCCGGTGAGAGGTTCGCTGGCTCGAAGTAAGTCATGACCGGCGCAAGCACCAACGCCGGCAGATAGATGTCGAAGAAGTCGACCGCGAAGCCGACAAATCCGGCAATAATCGCTTTCCTTGCAGCAGGCGACAGCGGTTCGCTTGAGAACAATCCTGATTTCATGGCGTCCCTCCCAGCGACAGGGCTCGCGGCCCTTCATTCAGCAGTAGGACCTAGCACCGCCAGCATGGCAGGCCAATCTCTGCCTGAATAGGTCAAACATCCTGTCATGGTGAATGTAGCCGTTCAGTGCAGGTTGGTAATCGACGCGGGATGCACTTACTTCTCGGATGCAGCAACCGTGGCCACATTCCGTAACCGCTGTATCAATGCCGCTGTGCTGCATCGCCGCTGGGATGGCGCGCCCGTGACAGGCGTCGATTTCCTGTATCGCTGTACCGATTGCCCTTACACCTGGCACGACAACATGGTGAGGGCCTTCACGCGCCTGCTGTTGTTGCGCTGCATCAGCGAGTAATGGATTGACCAGCCACCGCACCGTCCGGCACTCTGCTGCGCGACAGCGCAGGCCGGTGCATACAAGGAGGAAGCGATGGCCAACATTCCCGGAGCGGTCACAGACCCCAGCCGCGTCAAAGGCGAGGAAGTCAGGTTTCAAAGCGGCAGCGACCGCATTCCGGGCTACCTCGCGCGGCCCGCACAGGCGGGCAGTTATCCCGGCATCGTCGTGATCCATGAGGCCTTCGGGCTGGTTGAACACATTTGTGACCTTGCGCGCCGTTTCGCCAATATCGGCTACAATGCGCTAGCGCCTGATCTCTATTCACGTGCCGGCGGTCCGTCCGACCCCAACGACATCAACACCGTGTTCCCTGTCATGTTCGGCCTGCCTGACAAGCAGGCCGTGCAGGATCTGGAGGCCGCCGCGACGCATCTGCGCAGCCTGCCGGACGCCACCGGCAAGATCGGCGCAATCGGCTTTTGCTCAGGCGGCCGGCACACACTGTTGTTCGCATGCAGCAGCAGCAAGGTGGATGCGGCAATCGATTGCTGGGGTGGTTTCATTCATCGCGCCACGCCGGACAACGAAACCACGGCGGCGCGTCCAACACCGGTGCTGGACCTGGTAAAGAATCTACACTGTCCGCTCTTCGGCGTATTCGGCGTAGAGGACCAGAATCCGGCCGTAGCGCTCGAGGTGGAACTGAAGACGCGTGGTGCGGCCGCGGGCAAGGACGTAACGACGAAGATTTACCAGGGCGCCGGTCACGCCTTTCTTGCCGACTACCGGCCGAGCTATCGCGAAAAGCCGGCGTTCGAGTTATGGAGCGACGCGACGTCGTACTTCGCGACACATCTGAAGTGAGCGTCGAACCGCTGTTGCCGAACCCGCACCGCGCTGCTGTCTAGCAATTGGACGCATGTCGGCACAGCGACGCTGGACGCACTGATCACGAGCCGTAAGCCGCCGACTGGTACGAGCTGCTGGTCAAACGACCGACGTTTTACTGCGGGCCGTGCGGCGCCTGGCGGAGATTGTCGCAATGCACCTGCTGGAGGATTTGGCGGCGCTGACCCACCTGGGACCGATTCGGCCTGAGAAGCTGCGCGAAATGCTTGTGATGCAGTTGACCATGCGGTCGTCGGCGTCCCTGGCGAGGACCTCGCGACGGCCCAGGCCATAGCCGACGCGCATGCGCTCGATTGCGTAGGGGTGTTGAACGGGTCAGTGGTGCCAGACGTGACACGGCAGGGTGAGGTGCGGTTTGCGCCGGCGCCCCTGGGGTAGCGCTCGTCGGATGGCGGCTCGCCGGACCCGCGGCCAGCGCTGTGCTGCCGTGCAGGCCTGGGGACGGTTTTTCGCGAACGGTCGAGGAGATGCGCCGGCGGTCCGGTTCTCGTGGACCGCTCGGGCGGGAGGAAGGGGCGCGCCGCACTTCCCGCCGATTTGACAGCCGCCTCTCACGGTGGCATGGCCGCGCGCTTTCCAGCCAGCATGACGGGGCCACGTCCGATGGCAAATCCAGAACTGGGCACGAAGCGCGTCTGCGTCGCCTGTAGCGCGCGCTTCTATGACCTGACTAAACAGCCGGCCGTCTGCCCAAAATGCGGCACCGAGCAACCGATCGAGCAGCCGCGACCCCGGCGCGCGGGCGGCGGCAACGTGGTGGAGGACCGGCGCGCCAAGCGTCCCACGCCCGTCCCCGGCGGCGAAGGGGCGGATATCGAGGTCGAGGGCGTCGAAGAGGTCGAGGAGGAGGACGTCCTGGAAGACGCAGGCGATCTTGAGGACGATGCCGACGCGATCGGTCCGGATATCGAGGTCGAGCCTGACTCAGACGAGACAGAGCGGTAGGCTCGTGCGCCGTTGCTACCTGGTGAGTGTCAGGGGAGCGCCTGGGTCGCACGCCTCGCCCCTCACCCTGGGCTGAGTTCCTGATCCCGATTGCGCGCGATCCGAAACGAAGAGCAAGAAAGCCAGATATTTCAGAGGTATCGGGAGCGCACTGCGGCCGCGCGCAACTGGTACGCCGGCAGCTGCCGACGTTCGGTCATGCGGAGAATGACGTCGCCCGTTTTCGGGTGACCGCCAGTCAGTTTTGTTCGCAAGGCTGTTCCCAGCCCCCGGCCAGGTCGACGCTGTCGCGATCACCGAGGGAGTCGCCGAAATGTAGGCTGCAGGACATGTTGAACTTACCCACGATCACCTGCGCCTCGATAGCAGCGTGACCACGCGCGCCGAGACGCACTCGGTGCGCCTCGGATGCCTGTGCTCGGTAGCGCCATTTCAGGCCATCATTGTCTATCGATCTACCGCCAACGAATGTCGGGTTAACGCAGCCGTCCCGCCTGGCGCAGGAATGCTGCGCGGTCCGCCTCGCGCTCGAGGTGAACCGCCAGGTTCTCCCATAGCGCCGCAGGCGTCGCAGCATTCGCCAGCGTGCGCTTCACCAGAACTTTGGCGATTGGCCCGAGATGCACAGCCAATGCGCGCTCCGCGCGTTCAATTTCCAGTGGACTGATGATGCCCCGTGTCACGGGTGCCACGACGGTCTCGTCCGGTGGCGCCATCGCTGGCGCGGCGCTATCGCGCACCGCCGCAGACATCTCCTGCGCCGATGCAAACCGGTTCGGCGGCGCCTTCGCCAGTGCACGCCGCACCACCGCGTCCACCACGGGCGGGATCCCCGGAACCAAAGTGCGGAGGTCCGCCGGTGCCTCGTGCACCACACGATGGGTCACCTCGGTCGCGCTCTGGCCCGGAAACGCTCGCCTACCGCAGAGCATTTCGTACAACACCGCACCGGTCGAAAAGAGATCGGTGCGTGCATCCACCGGATCGCCCACACATTGTTCAGGCGCCATATAGCTGGGTGTGCCGATCATCGTACCGTCCTGCGTCAGGTGTGACGTGTCCAGCCGTGCAATGCCGAAATCCGTCATCTTCACGCGATCGCTGGCGGTCAGCAGGATGTTCGCGGGCTTCACGTCGCGGTGCACCACACCGATCGCATGCGCGCAGGCAAGCGCATCCAATACCTGTAGGATCACACCCAACGCCGCATCAACTGCAAACCGGCCGCGCTGGCGCAGCACATCCGCCAGGTTCATGCCGTCGACGTATTCCATCACCAGGAAGGGATTGGCATCCTGTAAGGCGAAATCATAGATCGCAACAATATTGGCGTGCTGGCAGCGCCCTGCGGCCTGCGCCTCACGCTGGAACCGCGCCAGGTACTCGGCATGCGCCACCTCGTCGAGCAGCTCGGCACGAACCAACTTGACCGCCACCTTGCGATCGATCACCGGATCATGCGCCTGATAGACCACACCCATGGCGCCACGCCCCAGCACCCGCTCCACCCGGTAGCGGCCGATGAGGTCCGGGCGCTCGGCCGCCGCGCGCATCACTCAGCCCTCTAGCAGGCGCATCGCGCTTTCGACGCTGCGCCGCATTCGGTTGAATGATGCTGCGAGCGAGGCGATCTCGTCCTGACCACGCGCGTCGAATTCCGGAATATCCGTCTTACCGGTGCTGACGTCCTCCGCCAGAGCCGATATGCGGCGGATCGGCCGCACGATCAGGTAGTGCAGCAGCACGTTCAGCAGAAGCAGTGTGAACGCGAAGATCAACGCCAGCCCGCCAAAATAGACGAGCAACTGATGACGTGCGCGGTTCAGCGCGACGGCCATTGGCACAGACACGATTTGTGCGCCCTGTACCGAACCCAGCTCCCAGCCGAAGCCGTTGGTTGAGCCGTAAAGGTCGACCATCGACGCCGGCGCGACCTGCGGCGTCGAGTGGCAGACGAGGCAGGCCTTGTCCGTGATGCGAACAGGGTGGGCGACCGACAAGACAGGACCGCCGGGGGTGTCGCGGACGACAGTGAAGCTGGTCAGCGTGGGATGGCTGCGGAATTCGTCGATCACGCCGGCTTCCCAATCGGCGGCGCGATCGGCCGGATTGGTCGGGTTCAATGCGGCTTCCTTGTAGACGTAGTTCGGGAACTGCTTGCCAACCGAGCGCATTGTCGTTTCGGCGGCAAAGAATGGGATGGACTGCGGCAGAAAGCGCTGCTGGTTTTGTGCCACGAGCAGCGGGCCGATCTGGCTGTCGGTGTACTGTCGTACCGCGCTGGCCTGCACGAGCATGATGTGCGCCTCATGCTCCACCTCACGCTCTGCGTCCTGCCGCGCGACCTGCCACGAAAAGGCGGCGACGAGCGCAAGGCCGATCACGAACGCGGCCAGCATCACCAGGTTGAATTTCGCCTTCAGTCCCATGTCACTGTCAGCCTGCTGGCCTCTTCACCGGTCAGATGGCCAGTCATCGGCTGATGCTCCTCATACTGCCAGCGCCGGATCGCTGCCCGGGTATCTGGGCCGAATATCCCATCAGCCCTCCCGTCATAATAGCCGAGATGCGACAGGGCTCGCTGCACCAGGCGGCGCTGATCGTCTGTCATCGCCGACTGGTCGGGCAGCGAAAGAGTGGCGTGGGCAGCGGCAGGCGCTGGCGCGGACATGACCGACGGTGGCGCCAATAAGACCGCGGGCGGCGCGGACACGGCCGCCGGCGACGCGGACATCACCGCCGGCGGCTGACCCGCGAGATACAGGCCCGCGTCCGGCAGCGAGAACGCCGCCGCGCGGGCGTCCTTCATGCCCGAAAGCTGCCGGTGCGTCTCGGTGAGCAGCGCCGCGCCTTGCAAAGGCGGCGCATTCATCATGGGCACCATCGTTGCCGCCAGCGGCATTGGCAGGTTGCCTGGCGCGCCGTCGGCGACGGCGATGTAACCGAGCGTCGGTGGCAGCGCGGGCGTTTCCAGGGCGTCGAGCGCCAGTGGCGCTGTTGCTTTGGGCAATGGCACCGCGTCAATGGCCAGAACAGCCGTGGACGGCTTGCCATTGACGACCGCGTTGAGCAGCGACTTGAGCAATACGCCCTGCGACAGCACGTCGGATGATTGTGTCACATTTGCATCGACCGGGAGCAGGAACGGACGATCGTTGTACCCCATCATGTAGCCGCACAGGTAGACGAAAGCTGGCGCAGCGGTCATCCGTTGCGACAGGCCGTCGGTTGCGCCGTACAGCGCGCCACTGGATACATCGACTTGCTCATCCACGAAGAAGCCCAGACGTCGCAATGCTGCCGCCATGGCGTGCGCCGACAGCGCACAGCCCGCAAGCGGCGGAAGCCCTGTATAGGATGCTTCGCCGACGACCAGCGCCTGGCCAGAAGCCGCTTCCGCTGAAGGCACCAGCACAAGCCACATGACGCCGATTATGCCAAGGACGCCGCCACGCCATGGGGCCCGCATGCCAGTCAGTTCCTGAAGCGGGAGGGAATACCGGTCTTCGCGGTCAGTCCCCCGTCGGCGACGAACGCCGCGCCATTCACGTATGACGCGAGATCAGAGGCGAGGAACAAGACCACATTCGCCATTTCCTCGGGCCGTCCAAGCCGGCCCTGAGGGATGGCGGCGATCGTTGCATCGGCAAAGCCCGAAATGGTCAGCGAACGCTGCAACAACGGGGTGTCGATCGCACCCGGACAGATGCAGTTGCAGCGGATTCCATCGCCTGCGTACTCAACCGCAACCGTTCGGGTGAAGTTTATCACGGCGGCCTTCATCGCGTTGTACGCGGCGATGCCGTAATCGGCGAACAAGCCCGAGATGGAGGCGGTGTTGACGATGGCGCCACTCCTTTGGCGCTGCATCACCGGCAGAACCAGGCGCGTTGCCTGCATAACAGCGGTGAGTCCGACCTGCAGGGTATGATCCCACACCGCCTGGTCGAGATCGGCAATCTTCGCCAGCCGTGCACCCTGCATGGACGTCGGCACACCATATGCGTTGTTGTGCAGCACGTCGAGCCGGCCAAACAAATGCAACGTCTCGTCAATCATCGCGGCGACGTCGGACGGGTTGCCCATGTCGGCGACGATTGCGTGTGCAGTGCCGCCGGCGGCGGTGATCTCGTTCACCACACTCTGTGCGGCATCGCGGTTCAGGTCGGCGACGGCGACCGCGCCGCCGCGTTGTGCAAAGCCGATCGCCGTGGCGCGCCCGATGCCCGAACCGGCACCGGTGATCAGTCCGAATTTGCCGTCAAAACGCATAGCAGCTCCTTTCAGTACACCTCGCCGGCAGACTTCTTCGACGAAGCGGGAGCGCTCGCCGCGGCAACCATCGCGGATGAGGGTGCGGCGTGCCGGAACGCCACACCCTCACCCCGGTGCGAGAAGCGCGCCTCAACCAGTCCCGGCCACAAGCTGAGAGAGGTGTACCTAAACAACCACCTCAAACCCCTCGAACTCCGGATGTCCCAGATACATTGGCCGATTGTCTCCCGCATTCCGATGCGCGAGCCGGAACGCCTCCGACCGCGTCCAAGCCTCGAAGTCCGCGCGGCTCGCCCATTCCGTATGCGACGCATAGAGCGTGTGGTCCTCGCGTTCCGGCCCCCGCAGCAGATGGAACGAGACGAATCCCGCCACGCCGGCCAAGTGACTGTCTCGCGTGGTCCACACTTTCTCAAAGTCGGCTTCCGCCCCGCGAACCACCATGAATCGGTTCATAGCAATGAACATCAGCCCCTCCACTCACCGTGCAAACGTCACCTGAGCCGCGCCCAATCCGTCAAACTGCACGCCGCACACGTCGCCAGGCTTGAGGAACCGCAGCCCGGTGAATGTGCCGCAGGTCACGAATTGTCCTGCGCGTACGCCGCCAGCGTCGCGCATCAGATTGACGAGCGCGACCGCAACCCCAAGCGGATCGCCGGTCGGGTGGCCGCCTTCCTGGTCCAGTACCGTCTCACCGTTCACCGTCAGCCGCACGTGCAGCCGTCCCAGTTCCAGCCCCTGCCAGTTCTTCAGCGGATCGGCATGCACGAAAGCGCCGTTGCTGACGGAATCAGCAAGGTTCTCCAGGTTGGAAACCTTGGTGCGGTCGGAGTAGCGGCTGTCCACCACCTCGATCGCCGCGAGCGCATCAACCGCTGCAGCGACCTCGTCACGCGAATACGCCTGCGCCCGTCCTGCGAGATCGCGGCGGAAGACGAACGCCACCTCGCCCTCCACACCACACGCGGGCACCGACGCCACGGGAATGCTGGCTGGAGACGGGTGGATCGTCCCGTCGTATATCAGGCCGCGCGTCGGCTCGCCGGAGGGCGGGTTCGTCGCCTTGAAAGCCCCGACCCTCTTGCCGATCACTGCGGTGGTCGCGTCCTGAATCGCATGCGCCTCGCCGATGCTTGTCGGGCGCGCCGTTTCCGGCAGGCCCGGAATGAGCTGCATGCTGCGCCGCGCCTGCGCCAGCAGTGCCGCCGCTTGTTCTAGGTTGGCCATGGTCGATCTCTCCCGCGGTTAGCACGGGAGAGGCATGCCACCGGGTCTCGACCCGGTGGGCGATGCGCGGAGCACCACAGGTGGCGGCAATCCGGTTCCGCACCTGCCACCCTCACCCGCGACGCTGCCCGTCTCGTCCACTCCCGCTTCGGTCGAGGTGTACTACTATTCCGCCACTTTCGCGACCGGCGCCAACCGCCAGGTTTCAGCACGGGCGGCACTTCCTCCGCGAACAAGGGCGATGACGCCACCGCTGTCGCACCGGGGGGTCCCGCCGACGGGAACACCCTATTCTCCCCGATATTCCCAATCGCCGACGGCGGTCTTCCGGACACCGCAGCATACGGTCCGCCTTGCCGCATGCCGCCACGTGCAAAACCCGTCGATCGATGTGCATGCCGACATGACGCGAGCTCTCCGCCTTCTGCGCGTAAGAGTTGCAGCCCTTCACCGGCGATAGGCGCGCTCGCGGTAAGTCGTGGCGCTCGAAATGGATGGGAGGCCGCGGCAATTCTCAGCCGAGGCAGGTGGCCCGATCGGCGGGCGGACCGAAGTTGCGCGGGCGCAGCCCAGCATGCAGCCAGGTGACGAGCGAGTAGATGTCGTAGACTGGCAGCGTCAGCACCTCGCGCAATGCGTGCGCGTACGGCGGCATGTTGGTGCATTCGAGTACGACCGCGCCGATATCGGGATGGCGTGCCACCAGCATGCGGCCGGCATCCAGGATGTCCTTCGCAGCCGCCGCAATATCCATCTCCTGCTTCTCGCCGAGGATCAGCACGCGGAAGAATTCTCGCCCGTTCTCTGTGCCGATGAGGGGCGTATCCAGCGGAACGCCGGCGGCATTCAGATGCCGTGGGGTCAGCGACCGCGCCGAGACGGTGATGATGCCCACACGCTTGCCCGGCGGCAGCGTCGCCTGCACCCATGGCACCTGGATCAGCGAACTGGTCGCAACCGGCACACGCACATGCGCGGCCAGCTCGCGCTGAAATAAAGACAGGAAGCCACAGTTCGTGGTGATCGCTTCGGCGCCCTCGGCGACGAGTTCGGCGGCGGCGGCCAGGAAATCGTCGAGCAGCCCGGACGCACCGTTCAGCACCACCCGCTCCGGGCTGGCCCCCTTCACGACGCGGTAGAGCACGGGAAACGGCCAGGTCAGCGCGTTCCCCATGTCGCCGGGAATTCGGGGGAATTTCGCCTCCAGCATGAGGATTCCGAGCGGCGCGCCATAAATCGCCTTGCCGCCACGGGCGATGACAATGCTCATGGCCCCACCTTGCCGGAATGTGCTCGCGCGGGCGAGAGTGCCGCTCTGCGACCGACCAGGAGACCCCGCCCATGGCCGACCGGCCCTTCACCCAGACTGACCTCGATGCGCTGGCCCAATGGGACACGCCGACCATTTGCAACGGCCTCGAGGTTACCAACCCTGAGCGCCGCCGCTTCGGCTACACCGTCGAGCCGATGGTCTGCATCAACCCCAAGGCCAAGCCGATCGTCGGCCTGGCGCGGGTCGGGGTCATTCGCTCAACGGAACAACCACGCGGTAAGGTCGCAGACCGAGCGGATTGGTACGATTATGTGCACGCAACCGATTTTCCGACGATCGCGGTCATCCAGGACATCGACAGCCAAATCGGTTACGGCGCCTATTGGGGCGAAGTGCAGTCAAACATTCACAAGGCACTGGGCTGCATCGGCTGCGTCACCAACGGCTCGTTCCGCGACCTGGACATGTGGGCAGAGGGCTTCCAGATGATCGGCGGCCGTATCGGCCCGAGCCATGCCTGGGTCCATATGGTCACCTATGGCCAACCGGTGAATGTCTTCGGCATGCAGGTTGGCCATGACGACGTGATCCACGCCGATTATCACGGCGCGGTGGTGGTGCCCGCGGATGCGGTCAAGAAGCTGCCGGCAGCGATCGACCTGGTGTCACGGCGGGAGAAGGTGATTCTCGATGTGTGCAAGGGGCCGGGCTTCACGCCGGCAAAGCTGCGCGACGCGCTGAAGCTGTCGGGCGAAATTCATTAAAGGAAACTGCACGATAATGAACGTTGCAATACAGCCTATACCGCTGATGAATGTCTCCGAACAGGAGTGGCAGATCCGCTGCGACCTCGCAGCGCTGTACCGGCTGCTGGCGCATCACCGGTGGACGGATTTCGTCTATACCCACATCAGTGCCCGGCTGCCCGGCCCGAAACACCACTTCCTGATCAACCAGTATGGCGTGTTGTTCGACGAGATGCGCGCGTCCGACCTCGTGAAGATCGACCTGCATGGAAACGTGGTGGAGGAGGGCGATACGTCTGCCCGCCGGGTGAATGCCGCCGGCTTCACCATCCATTCGGCGATTCACATGGCGCGGCGGGATCTGATGTGCGTGGTGCACACCCACACGCAGGCCGGAATTGCTGTGTCCGCGATGAAGGAGGGCCTCCTGCCACTGTCGCAGCACGCGATGAAATTCTACGGAAGGCTGGCCTATCATACGTATGAGGGTATCGCGCTGGACCTCGATGAGCGCGACCGTCTGGTGCGCGACCTCGGTCAGCACAAGGCGATGGTGTTGCAGAATCACGGTCTGCTGGTCGGCGGCACGTCGATTCCCGAAGCGTTCCACATGACCTACATGCTGGAGCGCGCCTGTGCCGCGCAGGTGGCCGCGTTGTCCTGCGGGCGGGAGATGGTGCTGCCGCCGGCTGAGGTCTGCGCGCGCACGGCTGAGCAATTCCGGCGTCAGGAGGATGATTCGCATTACACCTGGATGTGGCAGTCGGCACTGCGGATGATTGAGGGGGGACGGCCGGACTACCGGTGCTGAATCGGCCCGGTTCGTGCCGGATAGTCGCCGTATTAAGCTTCAGCGGAACCAACCAGCACGAACCGGTCGGACATATCGAACAGCAAACGGCACCCGCATGGTCACCCTGATCCGCGACGCTGATATTGTCATCGCCTGGGACCCCTCCGCCCAGTCTCACGTGTACATGGCGAACGCCGACGTGGCATTCGACGCAGGCACCCTCACCTTCGTCGGCCGCAACTACGAAGGCCCTGCGGACGAAACGATCCACGCCCGCGGCCTGATGGTCATGCCTGGCCTCGTGAATATCCACTGCCACCCGTCCAGCGAGCCCATGAACAAGGGCCTGATCGACGAGATCGGCTCGCCCGGCTTCTACAATTCGTCACTCTACGAATACCTGCCGATCTTCCGCGCCGACAGTGATGCCATCCCGAATTGTGTCCGCGTCGCGCTCTCCGAATTGCTGCTCTCCGGCGTCACCACACTCGCCGATCTGTCCATGGCACATCCCGGCTGGCTTGACCTGCTTGCGGCAGCCGGCATGCGCGTCTGCGTCGCGCCGATGTTCCGTTCGGCGCGCTGGTACACGAAAAACGGGCATCTCGTCGAATACGCTTGGGACCCGGCGGCTGGCGAAACAGCTATGGCCGAGGCGCTGGCACTGATCGACCGCGCCGAGCAACATCCATGCGGCCGCTTGTTCGGCATGGTCGTTCCCGCCCAAGTCGACACCTGCACCCCGGAACTCCTGCGTGATAGCTTCGCAGAGGCGCAAGCCAGGGGCCTCGCCTGGCAGATCCACGCCGCACAATCGGTCAGCGAGTTCCACGAGATCACCCGCCGCCACGGCTACACGCCGGTCGGCTGGCTGGATCACCTCGGCCTGCTCTCGGAGCGCAGCATCATTGGTCACGGCATTTTTCTCGACGACCATCCATCCACGCCGTGGCACACGCGCTCCGATCTGCAACGCCTGGCAGAAACCGGAACGACAGTGGCGCACTGCCCGACGGTATTCGCCCGCCGCGGAATCACGCTGAATGATCTCGGCCGCTATCATCGCGCCGGCGTCAACGTGGGCATCGGCACGGACACCTATCCGCACAACATGCTGGATGAACTGCGGCTGGCTGCCTATCTCGCACGCACCCGGGCCAGCGACCCGCGCACCCTCAACAGCACCGATTTGTTCCAGGCGGCAACGATCGGCGGTGCGCGAGCACTCGGGCGAGACGACATCGGCCGGCTGGCAGCCGGCTGCCGCGCCGATCTGGTGCTCGTCGACTTGACGCACCCGATGATGCGTCCGACCCATGATCCAGTACGGAGCCTGATTTATGCCGCAGGCGATCGCGCAGTGCGAGCGGTGTTGGTGGACGGCCAGAAGGTTGTGGAGAATGGTCGGGTGCTCACGATGGACTATGCTGCCGCGGCCGCTGCGTTGCACGAAGCACAGGCACGGGTGAAGGCGAAAGTGCCGCAACTCGACTGGGACCACCGCACGGCAGAGCAAATCGCACCCCTGACATTCCGCGAGGCGTGATAGCGTCCTCACCCGTACCAGCACCGTCGTCAGGACGAGCTCGGGCCGAGATTCAGCGCGTTGCCATCGAGCATGCGCAGCGTGACGCCTCACTCGGCACACACTGAGAGAGGCTAAACGTCGCCGGACCCAATCCCGATGTCGAGCCGAGCCGCAAGCTGTGCAGCCGCGTGGAACCGCGGCCGCGTCAACGAAAAAGGGCAACCGGGCAGTGACCAGACGCGAGCCGTCCGGATCGATCACCCCGCGCCCCGCCGTCATGGCGGGGGCCTGCACAGGCGCCCTGTCGCGGCCAAGGATGCATGCGCTCTTCCTGGGGGTGGCACCCTCGACCCCGGGCCCGGGTGCGCCTGGCCGTCGGTGACGCTGACCGCTCCTCGAGGACCGTCCCGTCCAGCGGATACGTGTCGCAGGTGCGGCCGAACAACCCGGAAAACACCGCCCCGAACGCCCCGCCGATCGTCCTCAACCCCTTGACGCCACCCACCCGGTACGCCATTTCCCAGCAATCCGGACCAACGTGGTCCAGTTAGCACAACGCCAGCGGCTGAAGGGTTTCGGGTAGCCATGCTCAGGCTGTCGAAGCTGACCGACTATGCGGTCGTCGTTCTTGTCCGCCTCGCTGCCGCGGAGGGCGTGCAGACGTCGCCTGGCATTGCCGCTGCCACCGGCATCCGGGAGCCAACCGTCGCCAAGGTGCTGAAAACGCTGGCCGCTGGCGGCCTGGTCGCCTCCCAGCGCGGTGCCCGCGGCGGCTACCGCCTGCTCCGCCCGCTCTCGGCCATTCCGATCGCCGATGTGATCGCCGCGATCGACGGCCCGATCGCTCTGGCCGCATGCGTTGACGGTTCGGCCAGCGAGTGTGAGTCGCTGGGTCTCTGCCCGGTGCGGGGACGCTGGGACCCGGTGAACGATGCGATCCATCAGGCGTTGACCGCGATCACCCTCGCCGACATGGCGGAGGCCCAGGTGCCGCGCGCATTCCGCGTGCCGGTCCGTGCCACTG
Source organism: Acetobacteraceae bacterium (assembly GCA_030037665.1). Lineage (GTDB taxonomy): Bacteria > Pseudomonadota > Alphaproteobacteria > Acetobacterales > Acetobacteraceae > JASHVB01. The sequence goes on along the minus strand of JASHQG010000328.1, from coordinate 1,416 downwards.
CCGTCCTGCCTGCTGAATAAGGATTGTCAATGCCTGCCGTTGCCGAAACGCGCGACACCGTCCAGTCCGTCACACAGTCCGGCTACAAGTGGGGCTGGGAGACGGAGATCGAGATGGACCTCGCCCCCAAGGGGCTGAACGAGGACATCATCCGGCTGATCTCCTCCCGCAAGGAAGAGCCCGACTGGCTGTTGCAATGGCGACTGAAAGCTTTCGCCGCGTGGCAGCAGATGGAAGAGCCGCACTGGGCGCGCGTCGACCATCCACCGATCGACTACCAGGACCTGCACTATTACGCAGCCCCGAAGAAGAAGACTGGGCCGAAGAGCCTGGACGAAATCGACCCCGAGCTGATGCGGACGTACGAAAAGCTCGGCATTCCGTTGAAGGAGCGGGCAATCCTGGCCGGTGTCGAAGGCACCGAGGGTCATGTCCCGGCGGAAGCGACCCAGGTTGCGGTGGACGCCGTGTTCGACAGCGTTTCCGTTGCGACGACATTCCGCTCCACGCTGCAGAAGGCCGGCGTCATCTTTTGCCCGATCAGCGAGGCGGTGCGCGAGTACCCAGAGCTGGTGCGACAGTATCTCGGCAGCGTGGTGCCGACCGGCGACAATTTCTTCGCCGCATTGAACTCGGCCGTGTTCACCGACGGCAGCTTCGTTTACGTCCCGAAGGGCGTGCGCTGTCCGATGGAGCTTTCCACCTATTTCCGCATCAATGCGCGCAGCACCGGCCAGTTCGAGCGCACGTTGATCATCGCCGACGCTGGCTCCCATGTGAGCTACCTGGAGGGCTGCACCGCGCCGATGCGCGACGAGAACCAATTGCACGCCGCGGTGGTTGAGTTGGTCGCGCATGACGATGCGGAGATCAAGTATTCCACCGTGCAGAACTGGTACCCTGGCGACGCGGAAGGCCGCGGTGGCATCTACAATTTCGTCACCAAGCGTGGCGCCTGCCGTGGGGCCCGCTCGAAGATCTCCTGGACCCAGGTAGAAACCGGCTCGGCGATCACCTGGAAATATCCGTCGTGTGTGCTGCAGGGCGAGGACAGCGTCGGCGAGTTTTACTCTGTCGCGGTGACCAATAACCGCCAGCAGGCGGACACCGGCACCAAGATGATCCATATCGGCCGGGGCTCGAAGAGCACGATCGTGTCGAAGGGAATCAGTGCCGGACGGTCGAACAACACCTATCGCGGTCTGGTGCGCATGCTGCCGAGTGCCGCCGGCGCGCACAACCACACGCAATGCGACAGCTTGCTAATCGGCGACCAGTGCGGCGCTCACACCGTGCCGTACATCGAAAGCCGCAATCCAACGGCAAAAGTGGAACACGAGGCAACCACCTCGAAGATTGCGGAAGATCAGTTGTTCTACTGCCGCCAGCGCGGGCTGTCCGAGGAAGATGCGGTGA
>JASHQG010000327.1 GCA_030037665.1 Acetobacteraceae bacterium | reverse complement strand
CGCGCTGCTGTCGCGTTGACCCCAACCCTGCAACACGAATTCCGCGAAAATCGACCATTCTCGGCGGAATGGAAATTATGCACGCTGATGGTAATCGTGCAGCATAGTCGGCGGAAGTTTGACCCTTATCTGCGACATCATTGTTAGGACGTGCTTCCAGTGGGTTGGAGGACGCAGTTGACGTTGGTGGGTAGGTCATCCTGCGAAGTGATTGTCCCAGTGGTACTGTATGTTCCGGCAGCGACGCGGGAATTGATCCTTAGTTGCGACGTGCTGGATTGTCGTCAACGCGACAAGACGAGGACAAGCTCGACGATATTGCGATGAGCATGGAGCCGAAGGATGGTTGCCTGAGGGTCCTGGAACTCGATGATGACATTTCGATCGTGGTGTCCACAGCCCGGGGCATCGAGAACTTGAAGGAACTCCTCGACGACCTTGATCCATAGTGACCCCAGTCGCGGCAGCAGCTTTTGCGAGCCAGCGTAAGAAACTGAAGAGTGCCGAGTTCTCGGCAATTTCTCGGCTCACCATTGCCAGCGTTGGTAGCCACGGAGTCAGGGCTCCATGGGCCGGTCGAATTCCTCCATCTTTCGGTCCGAGTGGGATTCCGGCGCACAGTTCTCCAGCCAACCGAAGACATGATTTTGAATCAAGGCGCGGGGCATGTCCGGCCGCTCGGCATGGATGCGTTCGACGGTCTGCTCGATCGATAGCCGTTGCCCATTGGGCCAGACGATCCTGCGCTGCCTGGCATCGACCGCAGGATTCTGTCATGCATTGATTGGCCGTCCCTCGTGGTGGTGGGCACCGATCATCCACACAATCATATGTGCGGTACGATGCTCGACGAAACACCCTATAGAAAAGGGCCTCTCGCGCACACGCCACATTTCTTGGTTGGCCACATAACAGATCGAGCACGCCTTCAGGCAGGCGGTGCGCCAGATCGGGGCGTTCGCGTACCATTTCTGGATGGCCGATAGGAAGCGCTGCCCCGTAACAGCGGCAATCAGCATCTGCATCGCGCCACGCCCAAATATCGCGACCAGGTGAAGCGTAAGCTGCACGCCTACCACGGCTCCATCCAGGCCGGCATCGTCTGCCAGGGACTGCTTCACTACCTCGCGGTCGCGTATCCCCAGCTCATCTGCAACTCTTTCGGATCCTGGTTGCGTGCGGTTCGTTCCGCCATCCCGCCCTCCGAATTGGTCGTCGCCACCGCGCTACGATGATTTCTCCGATCTCAATGCGGACGATGACACCGCCTGATACCACCCGGCCGTCGGGCGTCTCGCTTCGCCTCGGCACAGCGGTTGATCAGGTGTCTGAATTCACGGTCTCGGTTGACGATAATTCTCACTTCATGGACACCGCGCATCGCAATAAGGCGGGCGCCTTCCCAACGATTGCCGAAACCATCGCGAAATGAAAGAAAAGCGGGCGGTTCGAGGAGGACATCCAAGATCTGTACAGGGCGCTGTCCAGACCCGAACGGCACGTTGCCGCCTCGCAGCTCGCCGACGCCCAGTCATGATTGCCTGCATGGCTTGAGGTCGACATGGTCGGTCGAGGCGTCGCCGCTGGACCAGTCCTTCCGCCGTGCGCTGACGTGGTTCAGACCCGGCCCCGCATGAGGCCAAGCCGGATGGCCCTGACGATGATCGTGGTGACCGGCAATCCGAGCTGGCCACGCCATTCGCGCACGTCGCCGCCGAGTGCCAGCAGGAAGCCGTCCATCCAGCGACGGTTGCTGCGATCGGGGACACGGGGCGCCCATTGCTCGGCGAGCTGGTGACTACTCGCCAAGAATACGGTCACCCGGAGCCCTTGCGGACAACCTGGCGAATTTTTCGAAAGTCAGGCATGTTCATTCGAGGTTTCGCCAACGGGCATTTCTTCCGGATGCCGCCGTCGCATCGCGGGACGGCACGACGTCATACGTCTGATTGAGACGTTCGATGGTTCGATCAAGCGAGACCATGATCCGGCTGGCGGCCTGGGCCACCATCGGGTCCGCATGTCCTACGAGCATGTCCGCCATCAGCATGGCCGGGGACAATAAGCCCCGGAGGTCGTGCCGCAGCGCGGACACCGCGTGCGCGAGCTCGCTCGCGCGATCCTCATCGGGGCCCGGGCCATGCTGCCCGAACCGGCGCAATGCGATCAGCAAGCCCACCGGGTCCATGGCGCCTCCGATGCCGCCCGTCCCGGCCAGGTATTCCGCCACACGCGCCTCTTGGCGATCGTACGGGCCGCGCTGGAACGTCGGATCGGTGGTGCAGCGTGATTGCCGTACCCGGCCCACCAGGTCGAGCGCAGTGGTGGGCACGGTCATGCCCGCCGCGCGGCTGTCAGCCAACGAGATGCCTGCCAGCGAAATGTCAGCCGGCACCGGATCCTCTCCCGCCGCGACCAGCAGTTCCGTCGCCAGCGACCGCACGGCGCGCTCATATTCGGCGGGCGGCGGAAGCGCACGACCGGCGCTTTGGTCTGACATGGCGAAGGCTCCGATGGGACGGGAAAGTAGCAGCCGCCGGGACCTGGCCGCAACCGTGGCCACCGCGGCGGATCCGGCAGACGTTGTTCGGTCGACGCCCGAGCGTCCGGCCGCCTGCGACCGGCAAACAGAGAGAGACCTCGCTGTTGTTGCGTCCTTGCTTGGGACCTGGCGGTGGCTGGCAGACATTCCGGTTCGCTCGCAGCAAACCGCATCCGGCCCGCCAGTCGCGAACACTGCCAACTAGCCGCGCTCAGTTCGGATTTGCTATGAACGTCAGGCGATTGATCGAGGAGGGGAAGCCGCGGGAATGCTTATGCGCCGCCTCGCGCTCCTGGTCACCATGGTCGTGGTACCAGCCGCTGTCATCGAGCTCTATAATGTGACGTTGCTGCGGGCGAACAGCATGGCGGAGCTGCACGAAGAGTCTGCCCAGGTCGCGGCGGGCCTCAGCGCCAACGCCAGCGTGGTGGGAGACAAGGTCAAGAACGTCCTGCTCGCGGCCAGCATCGCGGCAGACCATGCCGTCGCCAGTCCCTCTGGCTGCCGGAACCTGATCGACCAGTTGGGGCGCGTGAAGTTCGAGGTGTTCCGGATCCGCGTGCTTGATGACAAGGGCATCGTCCGCTGCGCGGGCGACCCGCGGCTGATCGGCACCGACCTCGCCGAGGATCCCGACGTGGTCCGCGCACGCACGACGGACGAATTGGTCATGAGCGACTTTCAGCGCGGGCCGTTCGCGGAACAGCCGTTCCGGCGCGTGGCGGTGCGATGGACGGCCCCCGGTGGTGCAACAGGCGTCACCGTGGCGCAGATCCCGCTTGCCGAGGTCGCGTCCTACGTTTTCGGCCAGCGGCGACCGGACGAGGTTGATCTGGCCGTTATTGATGGAGACTGGCGGAAGACGCTCTTCGCCTCTGACGAGCCCACGCTGGAGGCGCCCACCGATGTGCGGGAACTGGCCGCGACCAGCCGGCCCGTGACCTTGCGCTGGTCGGACGGCAAGGAGCGGGTCACGACCTTCGTGCCACTTGGCGCGTCCAAGGACGCCATCCTCGCCGTCGGAGTGCAGGTCTCTCGGCGGTTCGCGCACCTCAATCAACTTGAGCGGCGATCGGCGCTGCTGCTGGGCCTCACCTGGGCGATTTCCATGCTGATCGCCATGCGCGGCATGATCGTCTCCATCCGCCGCCCTATTCGCGTCCTTGAAAGGGCCGTCCGGCAATGGCGTGACGGCGACCGCAATGCCAGAGCCTCGCTGCCGGGACGTTCGGAGCTGTCGAATCTTGGCCACGCCTTCGATGAAATGGCCGACGCCATCGCCAGAAGCGAGCAGACGGCGCGGGAGAACTCGGACATCCTGGAGAAATTCATGGCGTCCTATCCCGACGAGCTGTTCGTCAAGCGCCGGGATGGCGTCATCCTGCGCGCCAACGAAGCGTGCCGCGAGGTCAATCAATGGCCAACCGACGTTGTCGGGGAAAGGGACATCGACATCGCTCCCGCGCACCTGCGCGAGCTTGTGCTCAAGGCGCGGGAGGAAGTCATCGCGACGGGTATGGTCGTCATACGCGACCTCGAGTTCGAGAATGCCGCATCTGGCGACACCCGGTATTACCAGACCTTGTACGCACCGCTCTTCGACGAGTCGGGCGGGGTGTTTGCGATCGCCGGCATTTCCCGCGACATGACCGCCATGCGGCGGGCGGCGGCCGAACTGACGGCGGCGAAGGACCGTGCGGAGATCGCAGACAGCTCCAAGACCCGCTTCCTGGCAGCGGCCGCGCATGACCTTCGCCAGCCGCTGCAAGCGGCGGTGCTCTACAGCGAGATCGTGGGATCATTGGTCTCCCAGCCTGCGGAGGCGGCGGATGCCATCACCAAATGCTGCCGCGCGCTCACCGACACCAGTCGGCTGCTCGACAGCTTGCTGGACGTCTCGCGCCTCGACTCCGGCGTCATCGAGGTTCAGCGTTCGAGCTTCCCGGTGCAGGCGCTGCTCGATGAGGTGGCCGCGTCCAGCTGTCACGCGGCCGCGGAGAAGGGAATCACCATCCGCGTGGTTCCCACGCGCGCCATGGTGTCGAGCGATCAGATCCTGCTCGGGCGCATGCTGCGCAACCTCGTCGAGAACGCGGTGCGCTACACGGCGGAAGGTGGGATCACCATCAGCTGCGAGGTCAGGGGTGAGGAGCTTGCCATTGAGGTGCGTGACACAGGCATCGGTATCGCGCCGGCAGACCTCGAACGGATTTTCGAGGAGTTCCAGCAACTCCATAATCCAGAGCGTGATCGGGGCCAGGGTCTCGGACTCGGGCTGTCCATCGTCCGCCGCCTCTCGCACCTGCTGGGCCACCCCCTGACCGTCACGTCCGAACCGGGCAAGGGGTCTTCATTCGTGGTCGGCGTCGCCTATGCCGGCGAGGCCCGGACCGCCGCCGCCGGCCAGGTCACCCCCGATCCCGCCAAGCCGGGGAAGGGGCGGCGTGTGGTCCTGGTCGATGACGACGTGCTCATCCTCTCCAGCCTCGAACTCGTGCTCGGAGCCTGCGGGTTCCGGGTTCTGGCAGCGTCGGACGGCGATCAGGCGATTGCGATGTTGGACGCCGACCATGTGCCGGACGTCATTGTCGCCGACTACCGGCTCAGAGGCGGCGTGATCGGCACCGACGTCATCAAGCGGATCCGCGCCCATCTGGGTTCCCGCACGCCGGCATTGGTACTGACCGGAGAGATGGGCGGCGACCCGCGCGGTGAGGCCCAGAAAATTGGCGTCGATGTCCTGATCAAGCCAGTGCTACCCGGCAACCTCATCCAGGCGATGGAAAAGTGCATGGCGGACTTCGACGCACTCGAGGCGGCGTGACGTGCCGAACCGCCACGCGCCACACGCTATGCCCATGCCCTTCTACCTCGGGTGGATCCTACCCCGTGGTCCGCGGCGGTCGAGGCTCGCGGTCGTTGTCCTGAGCCTGATCAGTGCCTGCACCGCGCCGATGGACTGGGTCGGCACGCGGTTCGGCAATGTCGAACTCGTCCGCAGCCAGAACGGGGGCTACGCGGTTCGGTCGGGCAAGGAGATCCAGACGCTGTCCGGGTTCAGCAATGCCACGGTGGTCGGCTACTGGAGCATGGACAACAGTTCGGTCCTGGCCATCCGTGCGGCGACCCCGGGCTGTCCCGAAGGGGCCTACACCCTGGTCACGGCGAAGGCGGATCGGATCACCGAAGCGCGCCTCGACACATGCGGCGCCGCCTACCGGTTCGCCGAACTGCGCGGGGCGCTGATCGCGACGGACGATCGCGCTGAGCGCTATTGGGTGCTTCGCGACGGCACGCTCAGCGGGCCGCATCCTGAACCGCGTCAGGTGCGCACGGCCGGCGCGCACCGCGGCTGGGGTTCTGCACCCGGGTTTTCGGTCAACCCTGATGCCGATGCGCAACCCGACGTGGCCGCGGCCCTCAAGCCGCCGCCCGTCAGCGCGCCGGTCGGCAACGATGTGATTCCGCCCCAGGTGCCGACGACACAGGGCGGGGCCGTGCCCGCGATCCGGTTCCCAGGAAACAACTGACCGATGCTGAGCCGATTCTGGCAACTGATCGCTGGACCGCGCCTGGCCCCATCATCCCCGGCCGGGGCCGGCGCCTCGGACATGGCACTACCGTCGGCGACCGGCGGTCGGGTCGACGATCTGGCGCGACGATTCCCGGGTTACGTCGCGCCGATGATGGTGCTCACCGGGGTCTATTTGCTGGCCGCCATCGGTTTTCTCGCCTGGGTGGTGGATTACGCGAGCGCCGGGCACGGCGCGGCACGAGGCAGCGTAGTCATCCGGATCGGTTGGTTGCTGGCCGCCGCCGCCATCACGCTCGCAGCATGGGATCCGCTGCTACGCCGGCTGGCGAGCGGCCAGCGGTCGCTGCCAAACTGCCTGCTGGCGCTCGGGGCAACAGCGGCGGCGGCGCTGCTCCTGGCCCGGGTGGGTGCGGAGATCCTGATCGAGCACCCGGCACAGGTGGCGGGTGGCGATTTGCGGCGCAGCGCGGTCCAGATGAACGTGCTGACCCGCGCGCTCGGGCGCGGGACCGTGACCATCCAGGGGTTTGACTTGCCGCCCGATGCATCAACGGATGCCACGGGTAAGGCGGTTCTGGCACTGTTCCCGTCCTTTGCCCTGCCCGACTCCGACCGCAGCCAGGCCGATGTCGGGACAATGCTCGAGGCGATAGTCGCTCGCGACATCGGTGATGCGGCCGATAGCTACAACCACATGTTCATTCCGTCGGTGCGGGCACTTCGCGACGCCTACAACAACTATGCGGCGATGCAGCACGGGATGGTGGCAGCCATCGGTGACATTCCGGCCAGCAGCGCCGCGGCCTGGCGGAAATATCTCGCCGGACTCGCACTCAAGAAAACCGCGCCACGGCGCCTGGCGAAAGCGCGCTGGAAGGAGAATGCGGCCGCCGTGCAGCAGAGCGGCATCGCCGTTGCGGACGACTGGGCTCCCGACGACCGGCGGGCCTTTCTGGCCGCGGCGGCACTGGGCGCACGGCAGCGGATCGACGCAACGTTCGCCGCGCAGACCGCCGAGCAGTTCGGCCAGCCCATCCCTCCCAGCCTGACCTGGCAGCAATTCCTGGCGGTTCCGGCGGTACAGGCGCGTTGGCGTGCCGACCTGCATGCCGGGACCGATGTGGTGCTGTCCCCGACGCTGACGCTCGACCAGTACAAGGAGACCGTCTATCAGCCGTGGCTCTGGCAGATCACCAAGCAACGCTTCGATCGGCTGCTGGCGCGGTCCGACAGCTTCGCGCCCGGAGGGGCGCAGGAAGCGACGGGCGAAAACACTGTCCGCTGGATGATAGCGGTGCCCGTCTTGCTCGGTTGCGCGATGCTCGGCGTGCTGTTTCACGGTTATCGAATGCTCCGCTACATGCTGGAAATCGGCATTCCCGGCCTGAGGCAACGTGGCCTGATCGCCGGCGCCGTGGTCGGGGGGCTGATCCTGTTCGCCCTGGCAGTCCCGCAGCCCGCATCATTCCGACGCGCGGTCGCCTATATCGAGCGCGGCGTCATTACCCATTTCGGTATGCCCACGGCGATCAAAGTCTGGGGGTTCGTCCAACTCGAGCCATGGCTGTACCCGGCCGGTGAGGAACTGCGCTCGTTGATCGACGGCGGCTGATTGGTTCCGCGTGCGCTGTCGCGATCCACGAGGACACGGCACCGCATGCCGAAAGACGTCGAGCAAAGCGTCCGCAGACCGGCAGACGGTGGACAGGAATCATGACAAGCGGACGGGAAAGGCCTGTCGGCGGGGAAGAACTTCCGCGAAATAACGCTTCGTCAATGAGTTGCCTGGGACGAGGCGGCTGCCGCAAGATTGCGCAACCCGAAAACGATCGCGATTTCGCCCTGCGGTCGGGCCGATTTGCCGTGTGGTGTCTACAGGATTATCCACAGAAATTGCGGACCGCCCGAAGCGGAGCCCAGCGAAGCGCCGGGGCGCCGCCCGAACCGCCTGATCGCCACCCCGAGCGAGCCCAGCGTTGTTGCCGGCGCGTGGACCCTTCTTGGTTTCCTACGCGAGCCGTGGCAGTCCGCCCCCGGGACTGCATCGAGCACGTCGTGCGGCTCGGCTGCATTGCGACGGTGGTTACGCCGCCGATGTAGGGCCGTTGTGAGGGCGCCGCTGCGGCATCATCGCGGGTGGCTCGCGCGCCGGGCTGGAACGCGGGCCGAGCGACCGGGCGCCTGGAGCGCTGACCAGCTCGATCGCAGTTGGCAGCCCCACGCGGGTCAGTCATCGGGCTCGCGCCGGCATCACCGTCTTCGGCAGGATTGGCGGCGGTCTCGAGATCGAGTTGCTGGTCAGCAGCGCGAGGCGCCGCCTGTCAACCTGAGCCATCCGGCCAATACCGCATGCCAAAGTGACAGGGGCGTCATCCGCTTGGGACGACGTTATACTTCTAATTATGCATCGTTAGACCAGCGGCAAAACAGACGCGAGAGCGATTGGGTGCTTCACTCACGGGCTCGTGTGTGGCACACGCTTAGCCAGAAAATCTTGGGCCGGGGGCTGCAACAATGAGGGCGACCGTTGAATCGCAGACGACAATATTGATCGTCGACGACGACCCGGCGATCGTCGACGCCCTCAGGTCGATGCTGGCCGACGACTACCTCGTCGTCAGCTGCGACAATGCCGAGTCCGCCGTGGAATATGTGCGCGTCCATGCGCCGCGGGTGGTTGTGACCGACTGCCTGCTCCCCGGTTCGATCGAGCGGCTGCTCAGCCAGGCGGACGCGTCAGGAACCGCCGCTCTCCTGATGTCGGGGAGCCCGGAGACCCTCGATCGGTTTGCCGCGCAAGGCCGCCGCATTCTGATGAAACCATTCCGCATCGCAGAGTTCGTGGCGGCGGTTGAAAACGCGTTCTAACCCTCGATCCGTCAGGGCAACCCGATCAGTGCTCTCACTCGAGTGGGACGTCGCGCCCCAGTCTGCGCTATCGAAACGCGCGGCTCGCCAGCAAGATTGCCAGCAAGGCGAAGATCAGAAAATCGGAAACTAGAGCCGTTTGCTCAATGACGTTTCGCCTTTGACGCGCAATGTGACCGATCCCCGCCAGACCATAGTAGAGACCGCCGACCAACGCGCTCGGAGCAAGCCAGGCGCCATCGGCCAGGCTCGCAAGCCCGAGCGTTCCCATGGCCAGGTTTGCGAACCCAAGCTCACGCACGATCGCATGTGCGCCGGTCTCGGAGATCTCGAAGATCGTCGCGGCGGTGAATGCGGGCTGGAACATCTGACGGAGGCCGGCGAGAAACAGGCGGACCCCGACGCCCCAAAACACGAACCATTTGCCGATGAGAACGGGAAGATCGCTCGCGCCGTGGGACGCTTCGAGAAGCACGCAGCCGATCGGAAGCACTACAAGCAGCAGCCCGATCGTGGTTAGATAAGTGCGCGCACTCCGGAGATCGTTCTTCGTGGACATATCAACGCTCCCTGGCTGTGGTGCGGGGGCCCAGGTCCCGGTCCGCCTCGTCGGCATCGAGTAGATGAGCCAGCTGGTCCACACGCACAATCTTCCCGTCTTTGACGGTGAGCAAGGCGATCACCTTGACACGGATTTTGTCGCCGTTGGTCTTCAAAGATTGACGCTGTACCCGTGCGGTGCCACCTCTCAACCGCCAGCGCGGCACCGGTCCCCAGGGAGCGACATCATGTCGGAATCAGGGGGCGACATCATCTCGG
>JASHQG010000041.1 GCA_030037665.1 Acetobacteraceae bacterium | reverse complement strand
CCATCCGGCGATCTGTAGCGCAGGTTAATGCGAACGCTTCGCAATCGCAAGCCTCAGCAGGGCGGGCAGCGGTATCCGGTTGCGGTAAATGATCGGACCGGGACTCGGGCAGAACCACTGGTTTCGTTTGGCAGAAATTATGAATATTCATGTAAACTTCGTGACATCTCTGCCAGTGCTGCTGAAAAAAATCAGGTAATGCCTGTGCTTTTCACTGAGACTTAACTATTTATGACTGGGTCAATGTTTCATGCCGATAGGATCACAACTGTGGGCGTAGTGCCTGCACTCATTGCACCAGACGGTGAGGGTGGCGGGCACGAAAACGACCAAGCTGGTGGCAGGCGGCTGGCGGCGGTGTGGCGAGACATGGGGAACCGGGCAGGCGAACGTCGCGCCGGCGGGGCAGGGTCGCCAACCAGCCAATCGCGCAACGCGTTCGCAAGTTCGCGCACTCAGGTTCAGGTGAGCGAAGCTGAGGCGGGCGGGCGCGGGAAGTTTTTTACTCGACGTCTGGTTATACCGATGGTTCACAGGGAATGGATGAGCCGCGATACCGTCAGCCCCGAATCATGGTCCAGCAGGTACGAGCGTGATGAACGTCCCACCAAAGCCCGAGTCGCACTCTGACCACCTGGTTGAACGCCTTTCGTCGCTGCCATGGAACCGGTTCCACACCCTAATCGTCGTGCTGTTCGGCGTGGGTTGGGCGATGGACGCCTTCGAGGTCACGTTGATCGGCAACGTGCTCGGCGCACTGCGCGCGCACTTCCACCTTTCAGCGAATGCCATGTCGCTGATCTTGGGCGCGTGGTTCGGTGGGCTGATGCTTGGTGCCGTCGGGTTCGGCTATCTGGCCGATCGCTACGGCCGACGGCGTATCTTCCTTGCCAGTCTGGTATTGTATGGCGTCACCACATTGGCTGCGGCATTTGCGCCCAGTTTTGCCGCGCTGTTGGTCCTGCGGCTGCTTGCCGGCATCGGCGTCGGGGCAGAGTATTCAGCAATCAACGCCGCCATCGCGGAGCTCGTCCCGAGCCATGCACGCGGACGGGCATCTGCTCTGGTGCTGAATTTCTGGCCGCTCGGCAGTCTGGTAGCGGCGCTCTTATCCTGGCTTGTGCTGTCGGCGCTGCCACCGGACCTGGGCTGGCGGGTGGTGTTCGGTTTTGGTGGGCTGATCGCCTTGTCGTCGGCCTGGTTGCGGCGCCATTTGCCGGAAAGTCCGCGCTGGCTGGCATCGGTCGGGCATGGGGCCGAGGCTGCGGCGATCGTCGATGCCATTGCAGCAGGCGTGACGAACGCATCACCGCCTGACGCGACGCCGATCGGTCGTCGTGTGGAGCGCGAGAGGCTCGCGGTGCTGACGCTGCTGCGCCACTATCCGGCGCGACTGGCGCTCGGTGCGGCACTCGATTTCTCGGAGGCGTCCGGCTACTACGGACTATTCGCCTTTCTGCCACTGGTCGTCCTGCCGGCTCTGGATCTCGCCCCGGCGCAACTGCCGCTCTTCTACCTGGCAGGCAGCATCGGTGCACTGGTCGGCGGCGTGGCGGCTGCCTTGCTACTCGACCGCTGGGGGCGGTTCGCGACCGTGACGTCATTCTACCTGGCGACCGCGCTTGGGACCATTGCCCTTGCCTTCGCGACCGACCTTGGCGCGATCGTACTCGGTGCGGGGTTCGCGCTCCTGAATCTGCTCGCGACCGGCAGCTGGATTGCCGCCTATCCGACCTTCTCCGAACTGTTTCCGACATCCCTGCGCGCCAGCGGTATCGGTGTCAGCGTCGCCGTGGGCCGGATCGGCGCGATGATCTCCCCCTTCCTGGTCGGTGTCGTCGGGGCACACAGCATGCCGGCCGCATTGCTGCTGCTTGCCGGGTTCTGGGTTATTGGCACCGGCGCGATGCTGATCTGGCGGTGGCTGGGCGGGATCGAGGCCAGGGGTCTGCAACTGGAACGCATCACCCCGCGGGAGAATGTGGCGCGTGTCTGAAGATATCGGGCGAGCGACCCCGGTTGTTCCGACGATCGTCGTGAACGCGCCGGTTCTGGTGTTCGGCGGCTGCTACAGCAATCTGCAGGCAACACGTGCGCTCCTGGTCGAGGCGCGGCACCTCGACGTTGTCCCGGAGCGAATGATCTGCACCGGCGACGTGATCGCCTACGGTGCCGACCCGCGCGCGACACTCGCGCTCATCCGCGACGCGGGGATCGCCACCGTTATGGGCAATTGCGAGGAAGCGCTCGCCGCCGGTGCCGAGGATTGCGGCTGTGGCTTCGCGCCCGGGTCGGCGTGCGACAAGCTCTCCTCTGCGTGGTTTGCTTATGCCAGCCAGCAAGTTGATGCGGCGGATCGCCGCTGGATGGCGGCGCTCCCGCGGCGGATCGATCTGCTGTTCGGCCGCCGCCGGGTTGCTGTGGTGCATGGCGCGCCGAGCCGGATCAACCGCTTCATCTTCGCATCCACCGCAGACAACGAGCTCGCCGCCGAGATCGCGCTGAGCGGCGCAGACGGCGTGATCGGCGGGCATTGCGGCTTGCCGTTCACCCGCCAGATCGGCTCGCTGTTGTGGCACAACAGCGGGGCAATCGGGTTGCCGGCCAATGATGGTACGCCACGCGGTTGGTGCAGCCTGCTGGTGCCCCACGGCGATGGTGTGGAAATCCGTCATCTGCCATTGCACTATGATCATGCGGCCGCATCGCGGGCCATGCAGTTGGTCGGCTTGCCACTGGACTACGCGGAGACAATAGAGAGCGGCATTTGGCCGAGCTTTGATGTGCTGCCGGCGGAAGAGCAGGCGCGTTCCGGCACACCCCTGGAGCCAGCGCGCGTGTCGTGGGGACCGGAGTCGCGTGCCCAGCCAGCACCGTCAGCGCGCTTCGCCGATCGAACCCGCACGGCATTCGGCGAACCGCACGCGCGAGTGGCGTTGGAGCAGCTGACCACGCTGTGGTTCAACACGGGTACTCTATGCAATATCGCCTGCACGGGATGTTATATCGAGAGCTCACCGCATAACGACCGGCTTCTCTATCTGTCGCGTTCCGCGTTCGACCGGTTTCTGCAGGAGGCGAAGCTGACACACCCAGAACTGGGGGAGATCGGCTTTACCGGCGGCGAACCGTTCATGAACCCGGATGTGCCGGGGATGATCGAGGCCGCACTGGCGGGAGGTTTCCACGTGCTGGTGCTGACGAACGCGATGCGTCCGATGCAGCGGCACAAGGGCGCGCTGCTGCGGTTGCACGCGCGGTTCGGACAGCGGCTGGCATTGCGAGTTTCTCTGGATCACCACACCAGAGACGAGCACGAACGGATTCGCGGCGTCGGCAGTTTCGCATCCGCCATCGCCGGGCTGAGCTGGTTGGTGCGGCACGGCTTTGCGGTGACCGTGGCGGCCAGGTTCAACGGCGACGAACCGGACCCGAGCCTTCGCGCCGGGTTCGCAGACCTGTTCCGGACGATCGGCGCGGAACTCGACGCCTGGGAGAGTGGCCATCTCGTGCTGTTCCCCGACCTGACGGAATCGCGATTGCCGCCCGAGGTTGGCGAGACCTGTTGGCAAGCGCTCAGCAGCCGTGGGCGCTCGGTGATGTGTTCGACGTCGCGGATGGTGGTGCATCGCAAGGGCGAACCATCACCGCGCGTCGTTGCATGCACGCTGCACCCCTATGCGCCGGATTTCGAACTCGGCGGCACTCTGGCGGAGGCAAGCAAGGCGGTGACGCTCAATCATCCACATTGTGCGCGATTCTGCGCATTTGGGCAGGCATCGTGCTCTGCACGACCGCCGCTGACCCCTGCGGCAGAAGGCGCACCAGGACTATTGGCCAGGTAGATCGGATGGCACCACAACCGGCGGGCCTCGCATGGGGCCCAGCGCCGCGATCGCACGTCGCCCAACCAGAAGTCCTGCCCGTTTGGGCAGCTCTGCGGATCGTCGCGCAGACGCGAAGCGGCGTCGTTCGTCGAACGAAAGATCTGCGGCGCTTTTGTCGGACGGGCTGGCGAATGTGGCCATTCATGGCGTCTCGGCCACGGACGTGACCCGGACATGCAGGTCTCGCCGCTGGTGCGAGAAGAGCAACTCAAGCGCGTCCCGGCTGGTTGGCGCCCGGCATAGCGCCGCGACACGGCTCCGCGAGCGTGCTACACTGGCTTGGTGCCATTGAGTGCCAAGGAGTGCCGATCGTATGGCGGCTGACCCGGTCCTGGCAGAGACGATTGCGGGAATTCAGCGCAGCTTGGGTGGCGATCTCGATCATATCGCTGTCGAGCGTGCGGTCGTTGGTCTGTTCTTCACGGGCGTAAAGCTCGATTCCGGCATTGCCGGCGCCTCCGCCACACCGCTGCGCTCGATCCCGGAAGCCGTCTGTTGCCCGAGTTCAGCCATGGCCATGCCGTTCCCCGGCAAGCTGCGCGGCCGGCGTGCGCGTGAACTCCTGAAGGAGACTGAGGCGGCCAGCGGTCTCCGTCGTGCGGTCGGTGTCGCCACGATGAATGCCCTGGCTGCGATGTGCTGGGAACGGCGCGCGACGCCCGACGTGGCGTTGCTGAGCGGCGTCGATGCCTACGACGCGGCGGCCATTCAGCCTGGCGAACATGTCGTGGTGGTAGGCGCGTTCGTCCCGTTCCTGAAGGCGCTGAAGCGCGCGGGGCAGCCGTTCACGGTGCTGGAGATGGACGCCGCCCCGCTGAAACCGGACGAACTGGTGTATTTCCGCCCGGCCGAGCAAGCGCGCCAGGTCGTGCCGCACGCCGATGTCGTACTGATCACCGGCACAACGCTGCTGAACGACACGCTGGACAATCTGCTGGCGCTGTGCCGCCCGAACGCACGTGTCGTCATGGTGGGTCCGACGGTTGGCCTCTATCCCGACGCTTTCCTGCGTCGTGGCGTCGATGTACTGGGCGGCGTGCGGGTTACTGCGCCGGATGCCTTCCTTGATGTGCTGGCTGAAGGCGGTTCGGGCTATCACTTCTTCGGCCGGTCGGCGGAAAAAGTGGTGCTGGTGCGCCAGACACGGATGGTGGCGTCATGCGCCGCCTGAGCCATGTTGCCGCGGCCGCCGTGCTGATGGCGATTGCGGCACTCCCACTGGTGCCGCGCTCGGATGCCGAAATGGCCACGGCGCTGCCGCCGCCCACAGTCGACGAAACCGACAGAACTGCGACGACCGAAGTGGCCGTGCTGGCCGGCGGATGCTTCTGGGGCGTGCAGGGCGTGTTTCAGCATGTGGCTGGCGTTACCAGCGCAGTCTCCGGTTACGCCGGGGGGAGTGCTGCAACCGCGCATTACGATACGGTGGAAACGGGCGATACCGGACACGCGGAGTCCGTCCGCGTTGCCTTCGACCCGCGTCGCATCAGCTACGGCCGCATCCTGCAAATCTACTTCTCGGTCGCACATGATCCGACCGAACTGGATTACCAAGGACCGGACAGAGGGACGCAGTACCGGTCAACGATTTTTCCGACCACGGCGGAGCAGGCGAACGTCGCGAAGGCGTATGTTAGTCAGCTCGATCGGGCGCACGCCTTCCCTGCGCCAATCGTCACGACGATCGAACCCGGCCGCGCCTTTTACCCCGCGGAAGATTATCATCAGAATTTCCTGACGCGGAATCCGACCAACCCATACATCGTCTACAATGACCTGCCGAAGATCAGGGAACTGCAACGCCTGTTTCCTGGTCTCTATCGCGCCGATCCCGTGCTGGTCGCGGCTATGCCGTGAGATGTGAGACGTTCTTCACCACGGTGTAGCACTGCAGCCCTTCGATGCCGCCCTCACGGCCGAAGCCACTGTCCTTCACGCCACCGAACGGCGTTTCCGCGATCGATGCCACGAAGTGGTTGATCGACAGATTGCCTGCCTCGACGCCGTCTGCCAGCCGATCCACGTTGCGCGCCGAATTCGTGAAGGCATAGGCCGCAAGCCCATATGGCACCGAGTTCGCCTTTTCGATCGCCTCGTCCACGTTGCGCACCCGGCTGAGCAAGGCCAGCGGACCGAAGGGCTCTTCGCGCATCGCGCGTGCATCGTCCGGCACGTCGGCCAGCACGGTCAGCGGAAAGAAGTAGCCTCGATTGCCGATACGCTCGCCGCCTGCCGTCACGCGCGCGCCCTTGGCCTTGGCATCGGCCACCAGTGTTTCCATCGCCGCCAATCGGCGGTCGTTTGCGAGCGGCCCCATCTGGTTGTCGGGATCGAGGCCGTGGCCGACCTTGATCGTTGCGGCCTTTGCCGCGAAGGCGTCGGCGAACTCATGATAAATCGCGTCTTCGACAAAGAAGCGTGTCGGCGAGACGCATACCTGTCCGGCATTGCGCGACTTGGCAACCGCAGATGCCGCTGCGCTACTGACCGGATCGATGTCGTCGCACATGATCGCGGGCGCATGACCGCCGAGCTCCATGATCGCCGGCTTCATATGTGCGCCCGCCATGGCGGACAGATGCTTGCCCACCGGCACGGAGCCGGTGAAGGTCACCAGCCGCACCGATGGTTGCGGGATCAGGTGTTCGGAAATGTCGGACGGCCTGCCGAACACCAAATTCAGCACACCAGGCGGCAGGCCGGCATCGTCGAACGCCTGCACGAGTTGCACCGCGCCGGCCGGCGTTTCCTCCGATGCCTTCAAAATGATGGAACACCCCGCCGAGAGCGCGCCGCCCACCTTGCGCGCCGGTGAGCTCATCGGGAAATTCCAGGGCGAGAACGCGGCCACCACGCCGATCGGCTGGCGCAGGACCGAGTGCCGCATGCCAGGCTCGCTCGGGATGATCCGCCCATACACGCGCCGGCCTTCCTGCGCGTCCCACTCGATGATCTCGCAGCCGCGCAGGATCTCCAGGCGTGACTGACCGATCGGCTTGCCTTGCTCGAGCGTCATGGCGATCGCCATCGACTCGACGCGCTCGCGCATCAGGCCCACGGCCTTCAGGATGATCTCAGCGCGCTTTGCGGGAGACGTACGTGACCAGACCTTGAACCCCTGCTCTGCCGAGGCGAGCGCATCGTCCAGGTCCGTCCGGCTCGCATGCGGAACGGTGGCCAGGACGCTCTCATCCGCGGGATTGATCACCGGCTGACCATCAGCCTCGCGCCACGCACCGCCGATGTAGAGCCTGAGATCAGGATAGTTGGCCATCGCTTTTTACTCCGCAGCAGCCGCCAACGGGGTGATGCCCGCGGCATCGATTGCTGCCAAAAGCTTGGGTGGCGAGATCGGCAGGTCCTGCATCCGAAGCCCACTGGCGTCGCGAACCGCATTGGCAATCGCCGCCATGGGGGGAACGATCGGCACCTCGCCCACGCCGCGCGCCCCGAACGGATGGCGTGGATTGGGCACCTCGATCAGTACCGCCTCAATCATCGGCAGGTCGGAAGCGACCGGGCAGCGGTAGTCGAGGAACCCTGGGTTATCCATCCTCCCGTGTCGGTCGTAGATGTACTCCTCGCTCAGCGCCCAGCCGATCCCTTGCGCGGCCCCGCCCTGGATCTGGCCCTCGACATAGCTCGGGTGGATGGCCTTGCCGACATCCTGGAACGCCGTGTAGCGCTCGATCTTTACGTGGCCTGTATCGATGTCCACGCTGACGTCGCAGAGATGTGCGCCAAACCCCGGACCGGCGCCCTGTGCATTCAGCGACACTTCCGCGTTGATCGGACCGCCCGTGCGGGCGGCCTTCAGGGCAATGGCGCCCAGATCAAGTGGATCGAATTCACCGGCGTTGGAACCGGCGGGAAACGCCTGGCCGTCCCGCCATTCAACCGCTTCGACCGGGATGTCCCAGATCTTGGCGGCGCGGTCCTTCAGTATCTCCACGACCTTCTCCGCGGCCTGGGTCGCCGCCATTCCGGTGGCGAAAGTGACGCGCGAACCGCCGGTAACATGGGTGAAGCCGATCGACGTTGTGTCCGCGACAACGGTTCGGACACGCGTGGCCGGGATTCCCAGCACCTCGGCCACCATCATGCCGATCGATGCGCGCGAACCGCCGATGTCCGGACTGCCAGTCGCCGCCGTGACCGATCCATCCTCATTCACGTGAACCTGGGCTGTCGACTCGCCGCCGACGTTGAACCAGAAGCCGCAGGCGAGCCCCCGCCCGTGGCCGGGCTTCACGGCCGATTTCCAATGGGGATGGCGCTTGACCGCCCGTAACACGGTTTCGAACCCGATGTTCTGATGCGTCGGTCCGTAATGGGTTTTCGTGCCATCGCGCGCGGCGTTCTTCTCTCGCAGAGTGAGGGGGTCCATATTGAGCTGGCGCGCGAGGTCATCGAGCAGGCTCTCGACGGCGAAGGACGTTATCGGCGCACCTGGCGCGCGATACGCCGCGACTTTGGGGCGATTGCTGACCACATCATAGCCGACGACATCGACGTTCGGCACATCGTACAACGCGAAACCGCACATGCAGCCCGGCTGTACCGGCGAACCCGGGAATGCGCCCGCCTGGAACTTCAGCACCTGCTGTGCGGCGACGATGGCGCCATCCTTTCGGGCGCCGATTTTCACCTCAACGATCGCACCGGACGTTGGACCGGTGCCACGGAACACCTCGTCCCGCGTCATCTGGATTTTCACCGCTCGCCCGGATTTCCTGGACAACATGACGGCGACGGGTTCCAGATAGATCAGCGTTTTGCCGCCGAACCCGCCGCCGATTTCCGCGGGGATGACCTTGATGTTGGCGATGTCGATACCCAGCAGCTTCGCTGTGTAGGCCCGGATCATGAAGTGACCCTGGCTGGACGCATGGATCGTCACTTGGCCATCCGCAGCGTAGGTTGCCAGGCAGGCATGCGGCTCTATGTAGCCCTGGTGAACCGGTTGCGTGGTGTAGCGTCCCTCCACGACCACGTCGGCTTCGGCGAAGCCAACCTTCACGTCGCCTTTGCTGAATTTGACCACTTTCGCGATGTTGGAGGGCGTCGTCGGCTTTGGATCCGCGCCGGCGGTAAAGAGGTCGTCGTGCAGGATCGGCGCGTCGGGCGCCATGGCCTCCTCGGCGTCGATGACGAACGGCAGGACGTCGTATTCAACCTCGATCAGGTCGAGTGCCTGGTTGGCGATTGCCGGCGTGATGGCGGCGACGGCGGCAACGGCATGGCCCTCGTAGAGGACTTTGTCGCGCGCCATGATGTTGCGTGACAGATCGCGGAAATTCATCGGCCCTTCGCCGACGAACGCTTCCTCGGAGGCGATGTTGGGAAGGTCGGCGGCGGTCAGCACAGCCATGACGCCTCGCAGTGCCTCGGCCTTGCTCGTGTCGATCGAGAGAACCCGCGCGTGTGCGTGGGGACTCCGCTTGATCTTGCCCCACAGCATCCCCGCAGCGCGGGCATCGGCCGCGTACAGCGCCCGCCCGGTGACCTTGTCCACGCCGTCGGGGCGGATCGGACGGGTACCGACAACTTTGAGTTCTGATTCGAGATAGTTCATTGACAACCTTCCTGGAACGCTGACACCGGACGGGAGCCGGCGAGCGGCCGACTAACGTAGTATTCAACCGGGAATAGCGAGCTTCTCACGGTCGGCGGCACAGCGCAAGCGTAGCCGTTGCGCCCCAGTGCTGGGTCCCTTCGTTGCCTGAACGGCATATTCGTCGTAATCCAGCTATGGTACGGCGAACAGTGACAGCCGCGACTCCCACGCCATCGAAACGCCGGTGGAACTTCCCTCCGGAAGTTCCACCGCCGTTGATGATCCCATGCGGCAACGGGTTTTCCGCTGACAGCACTTCGTGGGATCGCATGGCCGTAAGGCGAGCGTGGCATGATCGCAGAGCGGTGTCGCTGCGTGAGCCCGGCAGGCAACCAACGGTGCCCCGCCCGGGATCGGCGGGGCGCCACATCGGTCTCAGTCGGTCTTGATCCACACCGACTTGACGTTGAGGTACTCTTCCACGTGCTGTACGCCTGACTCACGACCGTAGCCGCTCATCTTATAGCCGCCGAACGGCACAGCCGGATCCATCGCCTGATAGCAATTGATCCACACCGATCCGGCGCGCAGTCCCCTGGCGAGGCGATGTGCCTTGCCGACATCGCGAGTCCAGACGCCGCTGCCGAGCCCGAACTGCGTCCGGTTGCCACGCTCGATCACTTCGTCGATTTCGGTGAACGGGATGGCGGAGATCACCGGGCCAAAAATCTCCTCCTGCGCAATGCGCATGTCGTCGCGCACATTGGCGAATACCGTAGGCGGGACGAAATAGCCCTTGGCGAGTGGCCCGTCGGTGAGGCGCTCACCCCCGGAGAGCGGATTTGCACCCTCCTGGCGGCCGATCGCGAGATAGCTGGTGACGCGCTTGAGCTGTTCTTCCGATACCAATGGCCCCACCTGTGTTGCCGGATCGCGGCCGTCACCCACGCGCAACGATTTTCCGAACTCGGTGACGCGGCCGACGAATTCGTCGTAGATCTTCCGATCGACGAACAGTCGTGTGCCCGCGCTGCAGATCTGGCCGGAATTGGCAAACACGGCCATGCCGGACCCGGGTACCGCCTGGTCGAGGTCGGCGTCGGCAAACACGATGTCCGGCGACTTGCCGCCGAGTTCCAAGGACACGCGTTTCAGGTTTCCGGCCGACGCGCGGATGATGGACTGACCGGTGAGGTGCGACCCGGTGAACGCCACCTTGTCCACATCCGGATGAGCGGCGAGCGCCGCGCCCGCAGTCTCACCGTAGCCCGGCACCACGTTGACCACGCCCGGTGGGACGCCCGCTTCCAGGCAGAGCTCCGCCAGGCGCAGTGGCGTCAGGGGCGCTTCCTCGGCGGGCTTCAGCACGACGGTGCAGCCCGTGGCGAGTGCCGGTCCGATCTTCCAGATCGAGGCCGTCAGAGGACCATTCCACGGAATGATGGCGCCGACCACGCCGACCGGTTCCTTCAGTGTAAACGAGACGTATTCGCCGGGCAGCGAGTTGTCGATCGTTTCGCCATGCAACGCCGTCGCCATGCCGGCATAGAAGCGCAGCATGCCCAGCGCGCGATGGCGGTTCGTGCGCGTCCGACTGATCGGCGCGCCCATGTCCAGTGTGTCGAGAGCTGCAAACTCTTCGATATCGCGCTCCACCAGGTCGGCCAGTTTCAGCAACAGGTGCTGGCGTTCTGCGGGCTTGAACTTGCTCCAGGGACCGTCGAACGCCGCGCGCGCCGCCGCAACGGCGCGGTTGATATCC
>JASHQG010000326.1 GCA_030037665.1 Acetobacteraceae bacterium | reverse complement strand
TGATGCCTCGACCGACGACCAGGGTGCGTCGCTCGCCAGGCTCGCGCGACGACAGGCGGGCCGGCGCCAGGCCGGGGCTGGCAGCGCCGCCCGGCGACGCCGAGAGGCCGGCAGCTGTAGGAGAAAGCGGCGGGCGAGACATTGATTGCGCCTCCCTTGATGGGGCGGGACGGAACGGGGGGACGTCGAGGCCGGTATCTCCCGCAGCGGACGACCCCAACGAAGGCGGCGGGCGGGTTGCTGCGTCGGCCACGTCAGAGGCAGAGCCGGACGGCGGCGCGGCACCCGAACTCGTCAGTACCTCGTGGGGTTTCCGACGTTTGAACAAGGACCCCTCCTTGGTTGGCTGACGGATGCGACGCGTCCTAAGCAGGCGTCACGCCTAACACGCATGCCGTTGGCCAACAACCAGTTTGCCGACATTCAGCCTTACAGTCAGCGGATCACAGCTGTCGGGTGAATGTTCTATGACGACGTTGCAGAGCTGCGGGTCATCGATGTTCCAGCGGGCGCGATTGTGGCCGTTCGTGAGACCGCTGGTTGGCTTTGCCGATGCAATGGCGTCGGGTACCCGTACCTTCCGTCCGGGCCGCGCCGGACCGATCAACCCCCCTCGCTGCTTGCCTCCAGCGCCGGGACCAAGAACGTCTGCACCTTCGGCGGTCACGACGACGGGTCCTGCGACCGGCTCGAGCGTTGGACTTCTGCGCCGCGACCCTGGCTCGGCCGGCTGGGACGATCTGCGCGTTGGTCAGCTCATCGGCGACCAGTGGCACCCACAGCGCGTACCGCCCCACGGTTGCACTCAGGCAAGTGGCCAGCAGTACAATCAGCGTGGTCGGATCGCGCGCTAGGCCGAAGCTTGCAACCGGGATCAGCAGGAAGGCTGCAGCTGCGCTATGCAGGCTTTGATGACCCACGCACCCACGCGGCAACCGGACATCTGGCAGGCCGCACTGTTGGCAGGCCCCAGACACAGCGTTCGCCATGCCGGCAGAAAAGGATCCGCTCGGCAATGCGGGCAGGCGTTCATGTCAGGACGCGCCTCGCGCTGTCGCACGTACGATCGTTCATCGTGACCCTGCGCTGACCACGCTAGCGCTGTGTCACATGATCGCGGGGAAACTTGCCTTCCAATACCCTGAAGGTACTTGCTGGCGCGGGCACTCCGCTGCCGGTCGGAATCATCTGCATCTGCGCCGGACCATTGGTAGCGGATCACGCGTCGACTGCGCCGAGGATTTGAGCTTGAGGCAACCTTGCCCGCTCGTGTCCCTGACACCATCGCTCTGAGCGACCGTCGCACGTCCCGCGCGATTGGCGCCTGCCCGAGACCCCTCTAGCGGTGTGTAACGCCGGCCAACAGGGCGAGAGCGGTGCGCACGGCGTCCGGATCCAGATCAATGAGGCGCGCCTCCACCGCGGCATGGGTCTTCCGCCAGATAGAGACCGCGCGTCGGAGCGTCTCACGTCCGGCAACGGTCAGCACAAGGATCCGTGCACGTCCATCACTGGGTGAGGTCTCAACCCGAACCAGACCGCGACGCTCTAACGGTTTAAGCGCGGCGGTGAGCGTCGTGCGGTCCATCGCCAGCAATTTGGCAACCGGCCCCATCGCCGGCGGTTCCGATCGGTTCAGCGCCATCAGCAACGAAAACTGCTGGTTGGTCAGGCCCGCAGGCCGCAGCGCAGCATCGAAGTGCCGCGCCAGAGCGCGTGCTGCCCTCTGGGCATGAAGGCAGAGACACGTGTCGCGAACTAGTGATGTCGTCTCGAATGCCACCTCGTTTGACATGATGAAATTATGTTGATACCAACCTTACGCGTCAAGACCGCGGCCACCAGCAGCAGGGGCCGAGATCTCAGAACCATGGTCTCGACGGCCACCCGATTGAGAGGAACGAACGATGAAGCAGGGCGATTTCGTGTGGTACGAGCTGTGCACGACCGATCCCGCCGCCGCAGCCGGATTCTACACGCGGGTTGTGGGTTGGAAGACGACGGACTCCGGTGTTGCCGGAAGCGACTACACAATCCTCGCTGTGGGCGAGCGGCCACTCGCCGGCATCATGACTCTGCCGCCCGAACAAATGCCCCCCCGTCCGACCTGGTTTGGTTATATCGCGACGGATGATGTCGATGCGAAGGCGGCTGAAATCGAGACTGCCGGAGGCCGTATTCACAAGCCGCCGCAGGATATTCCCTCCGTCGGGCGTTTCGCGGTGGTCATCGATCCCCAGGGCGCCGTCTTCCAGCTGTTTAAGGGCCAAGGCGAAACACTCCCGGCGCTCGCCATGATGCAAACTGGCTCGGTCGGCTGGCATGAACTTCACAGCGGCGACTGGAAGAAGGGTTGGCCGTTTTACGAACGCATGTTCGGCTGGACGAAGGATGTGGCGCACGACATGGGGCCGATGGGCACCTATCAGATATTCAAGACGAACGGCTCTGCTTGCGGAGGCATGTTGACCGATCCGGGGTTGCCCCGCTCTTACTGGCTGTTTTACTTCGTGGTTGACGATATCGATGCGGGTATCTCACGCGCGACGGCCGCTGGCGGCAAACTGCTGTTCGGGCCTCAGGAAGTGCCTGGCGGCGCCTGGATCATCAACGCCGAAGACCCTCAAGGCGGTCTCTTCGCGCTTGTCGGTATGCGGAAGCGCTGAAGATCTCAAACGCTCGTTCGCATTGCGGGGCAAGGACCGGGCAAGGCCTGAAACAGGTTCGATAGGCATCGCCCTGCGGCATACGGTGAAGGAGGACGAGTATGATTCCGACCATCACGACGTTCAAATGGGTGCCCGAATTCGCGCGCGGATTCGTCCGCGATATCCGGGCGCGCTGGGCCTTTGAGGAGGCCGGGCAAGCCTACGCGGTCGATCTGGTGGACGGAGCCTATGTCAAGAGCGAGAGCCATCGTCGTTTCCAGCCTTTTGGTCAAATTCCAACCTACCGGGACGATAAGGTGGCAATCTTCGAATCGGGTGCGATCGTGCTGCATATTTGCGAAACGCATGGCGCGCTCGTGCCGCCCGATCCTGCCGCGCACATCAGGGCGGTGCAGTGGCTTATCGCAGCGCTGAACTCTGTAGAGCCCTGGGTGATGCAGCTCGCTGTCGTCGATGTGTTCGAGGCTGATCGTGACTGGTCGAAGTCTCGGCGCGGCAAGGTCATCGACGATCTCAATGTGCGCCTCGGTGATTTGTCCAACGCGCTCGACGGAAAGCAAACGCTCGACGGCGGAGATTTCACTTTTGGCGATCTGATGATGGTCTCCGTTCTGGGCGGCTTGCGCCGCACGGGTGTGCTCGACAGACATCCAGACCTCGCTCGCTATGTAGCGCGTGGCGAAGCGCGGCCCGCGCATCGAAAGGCCATGGCGGATCATTTGGCGGTGTTCGGCAATGCGGTGACGGGCTGATTGGCACGGCATCCCAGAAGGCCAATCGATCAACAAGGTGGCTACTTGAGTGCGATGCGATGATGTCGCAGCGCGCAGGGCATCGGATTTTTCCGCCGCCGCATTCCCAAACAATCACATCGAGGTAGGCCAAATCCGATTGTTCAGGTGGCAACGGACATGTCGATCCGACCCGGTGGTTGACAAATTGGCACAGTTTCTTGGTCACGGGGGCTTCTCCGGCCGCGCCACCGAACCCAGCCGGATTGAGCTTGACATATATTTCTCTAACGCGTGAACTATTCGCGGATACAGAAAGAGCCAGCCATGAAGGACCCATTTCGTCGTCCGAGTCTTGGTTCGGGCGTATTTTACCGCGACCCCCGGGCGGCTCTTGACTGGCTGGAGAGCGCCTTCGGCTTCGAACGCACCATGGTGATCTCGGACAAGGACGGCCGGCTGAGCCATGCCGAGATGCGGTTTGGCGACGGCTACATCATGCTCGGCGGAGAATGGGCCGACTTCATCGCCAGCCCGGCTTCCATCGGCGGCAGGAACACACAAGCGATCCATGTCCATATTGAAAACGGGTTGGACGCGCATTGCGAACGGGCCAGGGCTGCCGGCGCGGTGATCCTGAAGGAGCCGGCGGATGAGTTCTATGGCGATCGCACCTATCGCGCGCGCGATCCGGAGGGCCATATCTGGACCTTCGGACAAACGGTTCGCCACGTATCGCGAGAGGACGCGGAACGCGTCAGCGGTTTGATGATTGACGGCTGGCATTGAGCCGGCCCGCACGGATTGACCGGACGCTGGCGGCACTCGCCGCCCCTCACCGACGCCTGATCGTCGAACTGCTGCGCATTCGTCCGCGGCGGGCCGGCGAGATCGCCGACGCGATCGGCCTCAACCCGCCGGCGCTCAGCAGGCATCTGCGGAACTTGAAGGTCAACGGCGTCATCAAAGAGGCGCACCCTGCTTTCGACGCGCGGGTGCGCATTTACACACTTCGGCCGGAGCCGATCGCACATCTCAAATCCTGGCTCGAAGAGACCGAGCGCCTTTGGGCAGAGCAACTGACGGCGTTCAAGACGCACCTGGAGCGGGATTGATGGCATCTCGCATCCTGGTCTCGCTACGGGTCGCCGCACCTCCCGGACGAGCCTTCGACGTGTTCGTGCGAGAGATCCATGCCTGGTGGCGTCCGAACGGGATCTTACGGTTCACGCCGCTCTCGCCCGGGATGTTGGCTTTCGAGCCGAAACTGGGTGGCCGGTTCACTGAGACCTGTGCCGATGTCGCAGTCTCCGAGATTGGCCGCATCACGCATTGGGAGCCCGGTGCGCGCCTCGCGTTCTCCTGGCGCCAGGCGGGTTTCGAGCCCGGCCAGGCGACCCATGTTGAGGTGCGGTTCGAACCTGTCGGCGACGAGACCAGAGTGACCGTCGAGCGCTCGGGCTGGGATACCGTTCCGCAGGATCACGTCGCGCGCCATCACTTCCCGGATGCCATCTTTTTGCGTCGCCATGCCGAATGGTGGCAGACGCTTCTCGCCCGCATGGCACAGAACGTGGGCGCGAACGGGCGCGGGTCACGTGATCGGCAACAACCTTGACCTCACGGAGCGTGATCGGACCGGAACGCGGAGCAATCATGTCCACCAGCGAAGATCTTCGCCGCATCGCGCTTTCCCTCGACGGGACAACCGAAACGCCGCATTTTGACTGAATCGCCTTCAGGGTGTGGCGCATCTACGTCACGGTCGCCGCCATTGGGGATACCGCAAATTTCATGTTCACACCCGAACAGCAGGAATTCAAATGCCTGATGGCGCCGGAGGCACTTGCGCCCGTGGCCAATGTCTGGGGCAAGCCGGGTGCGACGACGGCCCTCCGCGCAAAGCTCACGAACGCCGAACTGGAGGGTGCTCTTCAGCTTGCGTGACGTCGCGCCGCGGTGAACAAGCCGCAAAAGCACCGAATTCAGAATGCTTCGGATCGACGCGACCGCGTGTTCAGCTCTGAGACAAAAAAGCGCCGCGCGCCACGTTTCTGATACTCATCGCCATTCCATTTTGCGGCAAGAACCACCAAACCCCAAGCTGGACCAGGCCGTGTGCCGCCCAGCGGCTGTGCCGCTAGACCCGCCGCCACCCCATTGCCGTGGCAAGCGCGGTGACTGTCTCATCGATGATCGCGACAGCACGCAGGGAGCGTCTTTCGTCAAACTCCCAGCGTTTGCGGCAAGAAGGTTAACCGACCGCCGCGCGCGGTGCCTGATGGCGCAACCGCTCGACTTTCGCCATCGCCGCAGGGCCGGGCCACTCCTCGACAAGCCAGCGCGGTAACGGATCGCCTGCGCTGCTCAGCGGCAGCACTTCGTCCTCATCGCCGCGACCGTTCGGAAACAGCTCCAGCGCCCGCGGCATCTCATAATAGATTTCCAGGCCATTGCCGTCGGGATCGGCGAAATAGATGCTGCGCTGGCAGACATGGTCGGCGGCACGCTGGATCTCGACGCCGTTCTGGAGCAGGTGGGCGTACGCTTCGCGCAGTGCCGCATAGCTGGCAACCTTGAACGCGATATGGGCGAGCCCGAGCTGTCCACGCTGGGGCCTCGGCGCATCCTGGGGCGCAGGATGCTGTGCGATGTCGATCGTATGAAAGCCGTCGCCCAGAGTCATGAACACACCGCCGTGCTCCGGGTCCTGCTCAGCGATGCGAAATCCCAGCACGTCGCCATAGAACCGCTTCGAGGCTTCCTCGTCGGTGACCCGCAACAGAACATGGCCGATGCCGCTCAGGTTGATCATATCGGGCGTCTCCTTCTCCCACGAATACATATCAGTTGAGCGGCGCGGCGCAAAACGGCCCCGTCGCAAGGACCCTGGTTGACCCTGGCGAGTCAGGCCGTCCTCGACGCAATCCCGGCGCCTGGGGTTCATTGGCATGACCCCGGAACCGGGCATTCGCGGCCCGTGGCAAGAGCGCGAGAGTGCCGGTTGCGGTCGCTCAACGCCCCCGCGACTGACAGGTGCTGTACATTTCAGAATGGAGATTCGCCGCTTGGCAATTGGCGTCCACCCCAGGAAGAAATCGGAACGGTTCTTTGAATGGCACGATCATCATGCGCCGAACTCGGGAGCGAAAACACGAAGCGCTGTTTGCACGATACCGAAGGGCTACCAGCCGGCCGCCTCGCCGGTTACGCTTGGTACCAACGGCTGATGGAGAAGGTCATGGCGGATGCGGCCCCTGAAACCGTCTCGGCGGCGCGCTGCTTCGGCGGCACACAATACACGTTCCAGCATTTCTCTCAGACAACGGATACGACGATGCGTTTCGCCGCCTTCGTGCCGTCCCAGACCGCGGCCGGCCCGGTTCCGGTCGTGTGGTTCCTCGCCGGACTGACCTGCACGGAGGAGAACTTCACAGTGAAGGCGGGCGCTCAGCGCGTTGCGGCTGAACTGGGGCTCATGCTGATCGCGCCCGACACCTCACCGCGCGGCGACGGTGTGCCGGATGACCCCGACGGCGCTTACGACTTTGGCCTGGGCGCGGGGTTCTACCTCGACGCCACAGAGCCACCCTGGGCGCGGAACTATCGGATGGAGAGCTACCTCATGCGGGAGCTGCCGGCGTTCGTCGCCCGAGCGCTGCCCGCCGACATGAAAAGGCAGGGCATTATGGGACATTCGATGGGCGGCCACGGGGCGCTTACCCTGTCGCTGCGCCACCCCGGCCGTTTTGCCTCGGTGTCGGCCTTTGCCCCCATCGCTTCTCCCATGAACTGCCCGTGGGGACAGAAGGCGCTCGGTGGCTATCTTGGCCCGAGCCGTGCAGCGTGGCGTGGCCATGACGCCTGCGCGCTGATCGAGGATGGGGCGCGGCTCCCGGCACTCCTCGTTGACCAAGGTACGGCCGACGGGTTCCTGGCGACGCAACTCAAGCCAGAACTGTTGGAAAGCGCCTGCGCCAAAGCCGGCATCCCGCTCATAATGCGGCGACAGATGGGTTATGACCATTCCTACTTCTTCATCGCCACGTTTGTGGAAGACCACCTCCGCTGGCACGCCCGGGTCTTTTCACCATAACCCCTTCACGCGCGCGCTGCATGACACCCGCCATGCAGTGTCCGGTCTGCTATTGTCAGGTTGTCCCTTCGAGGACGGTGTCGCCCCGGTGTAGATACCGCGGTTCTCGTCACAGTGCCCGTCGGAAGGTGAGATTGAAGCGACAGGCGCCGGTCAGCTCGTGCTCGCCGACAGCCAAGGCATTCACACCATGAAATCTCAGGCGATCCGGCCCACCCCAGACAACCACGTCCCCGTGGATCAGAGGAATGCGCCGAACCGTTTCGGCGCGGGTCCTACCGCCCCAGAGGAAAATGGCAGGCAAGCCCAACGAGACCGAAACGATGGGCTGATCGAAGTCCTGTTCATTGCGGTCCTGATGCAGCGACAGCCGCGCACCTGGCACATAACGATTGACCAAGCACGCATCAGGACAAAAGTCCCTGAACCCCGCAGCATCGGCGGCTTCGGCGGCCAGGATCATCAATGTCTGGGGCAACGCCGGCCACGGCGAGCCGGTCGCCGGATCGATGGCGTCATAGCGATAACCGGAGCGATCGGTGACCCAGCCAGCCTTTCCGCAATTGGTCATCGCCACCGACATTTCCCAGCCGCCCGGCGTGACCATCCGACGGAATGGAGAGACCGCGTCGATCGCACGGATGGCGGCGACAAGTTCAGGCGCACGCTCACGCGCGAGACCACGAAGAAGCGCGGCGCGCGCTCCCAGTTCGACGCGGCCGACGCCGCCCAGTGGTTCGTCGAGCGGAAGCGCATGGGGGTCAGGCGGCATCGTGGAATATAATGCCCACAGTGTGCCGCTTTCCCGAATAGAGTTTGCTCACACCGTGGCTCAGCTTCACCTGATAGTCGCCCCGCACCCCTCGCATCGGGCGACTGTTGACAGCGAACACGGCCGCATCACCCTTCCTGAGTGGTAGAACCATGGCACGGGTTTGCATGCGAGGGCGCTGCTCGGTCATGACTAACTCGCCGCCCTCGAAGTCCACGCCCGGCTGATCCAACAGAACCGCGATCTGCACCGGGAAGACATGCTCTCCATAAAGGTCACGATGAAGGCAATTGTAGTCCTCCGGCGCATACGCCAGAAGCAGCGGTGTCGGACGCACCTGCCCCGCCTGGTGGCAGCGGTTGATAAACGCCGCGTGGTCCGGCGGGAAGCGCACCTCGTTACCCATGCGCGCGTGCCATTGGTTGGCGATGGGCACAAGGTGGGGATAAGTGGCAGTCCTCAACGCTTCGATGAGTGGCGGTAGCGGGTAGCTGAAGTACTTGTACTCGCCGCGACCGAAGCCGTGCCGGGCCATGACGACGCGGCTGCGGAAGCTTTGGTCCTGACGGTAGAGGCCCGCGATCGAGTCCGCCTCTGCGGGCGTCAGCAGCCTCGGCAGGATCGCCCAACCCTGGGCGTCGAGGTCCACATGGACCTTTTTCCAGTCCACTGCATCCACCCGTTCCCGAATCGTCGGCAAGCTCGTGGCTGACCCGACCTCGAGGGACGTGGCAGCACTGTTGCTCAGCGTTTTGTGCGCAAAGGCAGCCATCACGCCACTCCTTCCTTGTTGATGAGGCGGCGCTTGCGCTGCACGCCCCACCGGTAGCCGGAGATTGAGCCATCGGACTTGACAACACGATGGCAGGGCACGGCAACCGCGATACGGTTGGCGGCGCACGCGGCACCGACCTCCTGCGCCGTCGCCGCGATCGGGAGGCTCTGCGCGATGGCCCCGTATGTGCGCGTCTCGCCTGCTGGAATCGCCTGCAACGCCTTCCAGACTGCCACCTCCACGGGCGAGCCGCACAGATCGAGCGCCAGGTCGGTAGGCCTATGCGGGGCATCGACCACCGCGACGGCCTTCGCGACGGTCTGCGCAAGACCGGTCTGGTCGAGCACAAACCTGGTCGCAGGGAAACTGCTCTTCAGGTCGCGCAGCAGCTTCGCATGATCATCACCGATGAACAGGGCAGCAATGCCGCGCACGCTCTGCGCGACAACGATGGTCCCGAGAGCGGTGTCGCCGTAGTCGAAGTGCAGGGTTTCAGGTCCGGCGGTATCAATGGGTTGCCTTGTCATGGTTGAGCCTCCTTCTGTACCTCCCCGATAATCGGCTATGGCAGCAGCTCAGACACTCCGTACCTTGCTTTCAATTTCCCTTTTCCGCCCGACTCGTCCCGTCGCGGCATGGGATCTTGTGGTTTGGTTGGTAGGATACGCGTGCTTGGTAGACAGCGCGCCATTGGCGCCCCTCCGCACTGACGCTGATCCCGTTACCAGGTCTGTCGGGAGGCGCGAAGAGTGAAAGGATGGGTTCCAACGGCGTGCGCGCTGCATCGCGACTGGCCCGATCTTTTTTCTGACGAGAGAACGGTCACACGGATCGCGCGATGCTCCCGCTGCTATTCAACAGAAATTAAGCGCAAAATGGACAAGCCAATTGAGAGGCGGCCGCTGCTCGGCCGAACAGCGGCCTCTCTGGAGTTAGGCAGCACGGAGCAAGCCCAGTTGGGTCAGCGCGGTCACCCCGTCATCCAGGCCGATCTCCTGGACGATTTTGCCATCGTTGAGTTTGAGCACAGTAAGCCCGGCGAAGTGCATCTTCCGGCCAGTGTTGGCGGGCAGACCGCCGGCAAGGAAGTCAGCGAAGGCCGGACCCGTGTGCGTACCGCCGCCCTCCCACTGGCCAACAACGTAATCCCCCTCGGCGATCAGGTCAGCGGTGCCCCAGAAATTGAGATCGGGAAACGCAGCGCGGAATTCGGTCATGAAAGCCTTGATGTCATCATGGCCTTTCCGCGCCTCGTGCAGCGAGTACTTCAGCAACATGTCCGGCGCGGCAATCTCGTCGACCACGCTCAAGTTGCAGTCCTTGCCCCAGAAATCGGTGAACCAGCGGCCAACGACGGCCTTGTTGTCATCTTGCAAGCTCATGGAGTGCCTCTCGATTGTTGTGTCTCGGGTCACCGATTGAGCGCGACGACCCTGGCACGTGCGTAGCCTGCTCGACGGTGCGCACGAAGTCCGGTTCTTGCTCCCGTATCAATCCGCCGGATGCCGCCGCTTTCGAATGTGAAAGCAAGAACCGGAATGTTGAACGCTTGGAACGGCAGCGCGTATTTCCCCACCTACTCCATGGTGTAAGGTCAATTGAGAGGGCGTTGGCACTCGCGAACACTGGACATCAGCGAATCCTCAATGGTGGAAGATCCGCATACGGCACACGCTGTCGTCCGCGATAAGACCGCGGATAGTCAATTCTGGTTTGCGGTGGCCACGACCGGCAGCCGTTGCCGACCGTCGTGACCCCAAGGCACGGCCATTATCGAGAATCTTCAGCTCCACGGCACTCTGGGGGCGCGAAGGCCACCGCCTTCCGACCTTGCCGACGGTACAATCCGGATGATCCGTCGATTGGAACCGAGAACGCCAGCTTCATAGCCAATCCTCTCGCAGTCTGCCATGACGGGCCTTAGATCGGGTCGGATCAGCAGTCCGGTCACGGCACACGAGTAGAGCTTCCGCCGCCGTGGACGCTACCAAATACGCGGAGCAACATCGCTGTTATGGCGATTGCGATCGCCAGGGTCGTCAACGATGCCAGAATTGCCAGGCCCGCCGGATAGGCAGCCTGGACGGCATAATACAGACCCCCAACTGCAGTAACCCCGGACGCATTGCCGATCTGCTGCACGGTACTGACAACGCCGCCGCCTGAGCCAGCATGCGCTGCCGGGACTTTTCTCAATACGAACCCGTACAGCGGCGCCATGACCATTGCTTGACCAACGCCGAAGATGGTCAGCAAAATTGCCAACAATGTTGGCGTCGTTCGGCCTGCCACCACTGCGAGTCCGACGACAAGCAAACCCGCGAGCTGCACGCCGCATCCCTGGATCAGCGCGGTGTTGCCAAGCCGCTGCGCGCGAGGACCGGCAATGCGCGACATCAGGGCGAATGCGACTGCCAGCGGCAGCACAACGTTCCCGGCCTCCAGTGCCGGCAGGTGAAGCCCGACCTGCAGGTAAAGCATCATGACCAAATAGAACGAGAGGTTGGCAAAGGTGAAGAAAAACACTGCCACAAGGCCGGTCGCGAACGTCCGGTCGCGCAGCATGTCGAGGTGCACCAGCGGCAATCTGTTCTGGCGTTGCTCGATCCGTTGTTCGAGTGGCCACATCAAGCCGAGCAAGAGTACGCCGAATGCCATCGCGATGAATGACCAGAGCGGCCAGCCGAGGCTCGACCCCACCACCAACGGACCAAGAACACAGAGGAGTGCGACCAGCAGAACGCCAGCGCCGATGATGTCGAGCCGCGTGCCCGGTTTTCCGGGCAGGGCCGGCATCAGCCACCATGCTGCCCACAACAGCACGAGACCGACGGGCACGTTGACAAAGAAGATTGTTCGCCAGCCAAGCCCATTCAGATCGATCGACAACAACCATCCGCC
Organism: Acetobacteraceae bacterium; assembly: GCA_030037665.1. Taxonomy (GTDB): domain Bacteria; phylum Pseudomonadota; class Alphaproteobacteria; order Acetobacterales; family Acetobacteraceae; genus JASHVB01. The sequence goes on along the minus strand of JASHQG010000326.1, from coordinate 1,882 downwards.
GATTACAAGCCCTGTTGCTGCACCGAAGCCTAGCGTAAATCCATAAGTTCCGAATGCCCGGCCGCGCTCTGCATCCTGAAAGAGGCGGTGGATGGTCGCGAGTACCTGCGGGATCATCAAGGCTGCTGCCGCGCCTTGCAACGCCCGGAAAACGACCAATTCGCTGCCTGAAGAGGCCAGGCCACACCATAACGACGCCAGGGTGAAGCCTATAAGGCCAAGGAGGAACACCGGTTTCGCTCCGATGATGTCGCCAAGCCGGCCTCCGGTAATGATCAACGCCGCGAAAGCGATCTGATAGATCACGATCGCTCCTTGGGTTTCCGCGATCGTGGCATCCAGTTCGGCGCGGATCGAGGGAACCGCCACATTCACGACAAATGCATCGACCACAAACATGAACTGGGCGGCCACGACGATGGCGAGGACCCACCAACGCCGGTGGCTTTGCTTTGCATCGACAATCGATAGAGCGATGGACATGACAGACTCCTCTGACCACCTCATGGAGGGGCGGTCCTGCGAGTGTGGGTTTCGTGGGAGTCGGCGTCAGTCGCTATTGACGGCGACGTTGCCGACGCGCCTTTAATCCGCGAAGTACCTGTACGATTCGTTCGCTTCGGCGAGCCGGAACACTTCGTCGATGACCGGTTGCAACTGATGAGCCGGGATCGCCCGATTCGTCACTTGGAAACCGGAACAACTGCCAGCGTAGGGGCAGCGGATCATCACCGGATTAGACCAACGGTGCGGAACGAGCGGTCCGACGCCGAGATCGTCAAGAAGGGAGGCTTGCATCGCGGCCCCCTCAATGCACGAATTGGTAATCGACGAGGATCCGGCCGTCAGCTCCCACGCGAAGGACAATGAAGCCATGCGCGGCGACCCCATCCGCGGCACTGGGCAGCATCTCCCAGTTGAACACAACGATATCGCGCAACATCCGGGCGTCCTTGACCGCGCGGAAGTGATGCCCGCCGTCACGCACGTTCTTGTTGTGCGAATCGGTGATCCGCTGCTCGAGCGCCGCATAGCCAAGTACCTCGCGCACCCCGACATAGTGCTGCCCGTCGGGCACCCAAAGCGCCGCGATCTGCATTCGCCGGCGTTCCAGGTCGGTCTCGTTCCAGACTGCGACATATCTGTCGACCAGATCTTGTGTATCAAACACGATCATCTCCTCGGTTGAGGTCAGAGTGTCATCGCTGTGGCCACAACATGGGCGCACGCGGCGCGGACAATCGATGACGTCGAACGTCAAAAAGGATACTGGCCAGCAATTGGAACTTGACCTCTCAGGTCATGGCGCGGCGCCGCGGAAGTACGATAGGTTGGCGCCATGGCCGAGAAACCGCTTCCCTTCGGCGTCCTGCTCCGTCGCTGGCGCCAGAACCGCCGGATGACACAGGAGGACCTGGCGCTGGCGGCGAACAGTTCGACCCGGCACCTCTCGTACCTGGAAACCGGGCGGGCCCAGCCAAGCCGGGAAATGGTGCTGCGTCTTGCGGAGCATTTGCAGGTCCCGCTGCGGGATCAGAACAACATGCTGCTGGCGGCAGGTTTCGCTCCTGCATTTGTCGAACGCTCGCTGGCCGAACTCGACGCCGCAAAGCTCGCGATTGACAAAATCCTCCAGGCGCACAGACCCTATCCGGCCTTTGCGCTCGACCGCCGTTGGAACGTTGTTTTGTCCAACAGCGCCTTGCCGCAGCTTTACGAAGGCTGCGCCGCAGAGATATTGCGCAAGCCGATCAACGCGGTTCGGCTGGTCCTGCATCCGTTGGGAATGGGGCCGCGCATCGTCAACTTCGTCGAGTGGCGCGCGCATACGATCACAGTTCTGCGTCAGCAGCTGGAAATCCGACCTGATCCGGTCCTGCAG
>JASHQG010000325.1 GCA_030037665.1 Acetobacteraceae bacterium | reverse complement strand
CATAGGGAGCCTCGGTTGAGCCCCGATGGACGTCGCTATACCGATCGGTGTGGTTGCGGTCCGCCGGAACAAAACCCGTCGCTCTGCTCGCCGGTGGCGGGCAACCGGGTGGGACCACTTGAAGGGGCGTGGCCCCCTTCTCTGCAAAAAGCGGCGCGCATTGAGGGACGCGCCGCTAGTCAGGGAAACATCCGGTGGATGTTGCAGGCTCACCCGGTGAGGCCTGTCCCGCCACGAACACCGACCTGACCATTTCCCGCCAGCGCATCCTGCAGTTTGTCACCGGCATAGGCGCCGTCGGCGAAGACATGACGAAGCCAGGGAAACGCGCCCCCCAGCGACTCCACCAGGAGCTATCGAATAACCTGAAGAAGATTTACAAGCTGGGAGGCTGCTCGCACGCGCCAGTGATCCGCCGCCCGACATCGTCGTCATATGGCGTGGCCAGTCCCGCCTCTGAGACAACGAGTTCGGCGCCAACATGTCGCCCGGTTCTGGGTCATCGGAAGCGCGACGGATGAATTATGTCGCGAGCCGATAGAATCTGCGCGCGGTTCCCGCGAACAGCGCGGCCTTCTCGTCTGCCGAACAGCCGGAGGCGATGCGCTTGAAGGCGTTCCAGAATACCTGGTAGCTGCCGCTGCCTTTATCGACCGGGAAATTACTTTCGAACATCGCACGGTCCGGCCCGAATGCGGCAATGCAGGTGTCGATATAAGGCCGCCACAGCCGTGCTAATGTCTCGGAGCCCGGCGGGTCGACCTTTTCGTGCACATCGAAGCCGAACACGCGCATTCCGAGCCCGCCGAGCTTGATGTAGACGTTAGGACACGATGCGAGCTCCCGGATGCATGCGCTCCATGCCGTGAACACCTCGTCGCGCTTACCGGCGTAACGGCCGAGCCCGATCGCGCCACCGACATGATCAAGCACCATCGGCTGGTTGGGAAACGCGCGCGCAAGATCGATCAGCTCGGGAATCTGCGTGTGATAGAGCCAGGTGTCGAGGCTGAGCCCGAGCTTGCCGAGCCTGGCGATTCCCTCGCGCACTTTTGGCTGAGCCAGCATGTGATCGGGCCGCGCAATCGCGGCGCCCCACGCCGACTGGTCGGGATGGGTCGCCGAGATGTAGCGGATCCCCTTGAACCGCCCGTTCGGCCCGCCCCCGGCTAGGATTTGCGCTTCCAGCACTTTCTCGACCGCGCTGCCGATCGCCAGATCGGCATGGCCGACAATGCCGGCGCAGACCTGGGTCTTGCCGTAGCGCCCGCTCGCGGCCATCGCCGCGACGCCGTTGGCGAATTCGACCTCGCCGACCGGCTTCATCTCGGCCGGCCCGGTCGCACGGTACATCGACAGCCATTCGAGATAGACTGTGGCGATGATGTTATGGCCGCTCCCGGTGTCGGCGAGCAGCTGAGGTAGCAAGTAGCGTCCGGTTTCGGGCCGCTCGACGAGATGATGATGCGGGTCGACGATCGGCAGATCGGGTTCGAGAATGTCCTCGACATGCCGCGCGAGCCAGTCGTTGCGCGGCGTGAAATGCCCTGTCGCTGAGACCGATGCGGGCGAAGCCATGATTTCCTCCGGATTGCTGGTCCTCGCGTAGCCTGGAGCAGGTTCGCATGGTCGTCATCTCCGGGATCACTGATGGGCGTTGGCCGGGCAAACCAAATCTGGGTACAGCGCTGCCTGGTTGGTGACGGCCACGCCGATTGACCGCCGCGTACGAGGCGACAATCAGGGGTCACACCATAAAGGATGCTGGATGAACCCTAAGCGGGACCGAGCGCGAACGGAGCGCCGCCCTGGTACTGCGTCAGTATCCTCCGGCCCGACGGTACAGCCCATGTTCATAGGTGGGATCGCGCAACTCGACGGTGCACCCGTGCGTCGCTCCAAGCCGCTGCGCAACGCGTTCCGAGGCCTGATTGTCCGGTCGACCGAAGCTTGCCATCCGGAGCAAGGCAGAATGACCAAACAACCAGTCGCGAGCGGTCCCCGCTGCCTCGCTCACGAAGCCTTGTTCATAGAACTCTTGGTCCGGCGAATAGGCGAGTTCGGCTTTGGGGCAGTGAAGTGGTTGGAAGATACCGACGCTCCCGATAAACGAGCCGTCGTCGATTTTTCCGACGGCCCGCATGCCATCGCCGCCGACAACCGCGACTCCCTCACGATCCGGGAGGAGAAACCGCTCATGCCACCGCCACACCCGCTGTATCAGGCCAAACCGCGCATGCCGCTCTTTGTCGATCCGGATTTGTATGGGCCGCTCGGTCAGGAAGTAGCCCGGCGCACGCTGGTAACCCGCATCGATGTGCCGGCGCGCGCCGGCAAAGCGTGGGAAGTCCGTGCCGACCGAATCTGCTGCAACCTTCTGCCAGAATGCCCTCAGGTCGCCGGCTTCAATATCTGGAACCTGCACAACCCGCGTGAACCTTTCCGGTCAGGTCGCACCAAGCAATTGCACAGCGCGCATCTGACAACGTTCGACCGCTTCTGGTCGTGCCTTCCCTGGCTACGCCCAATCGCAACAATCACGAACGAGACGGTGCAGTTACGGTATCGATAGCGACGGAGCCGGCTGCCACGACCTGCTGGGCCACCGGTGCGACCCGTATGTGCACAAGCTGCTATGTGGCGAGGATTTTGATCTGTGCTGCCATTCGAACCTGCCCGCGCAATACTGCCATGGCATCTCAATGAATCCGACGTTCACGACAACATGAACATCTTCCAAGTCACCGGGTTGACGCCCGATGGCCGCTACTTCGTCAAGCCCTGTCCAGCGAAGCGCGGCGACTTCCTGGAATTCCTCGCCGAAATGGCCCTGCTGTGAGCGATCTCAGCTTGTCCACACCTCGACATGGTGGTGCCGATGTGGGGACCTGAGGCGGTCGCTCCTTCCTTGACCTGCCGCCCGCTGGCCATTGAGGTCTATGATGCGCGGCGTAACCTGCTGCGCGGCTGGCAACCGAGCCGACCGGTTGACGATCACCGCTTGCACGGGCTGCGCTATCCCGAGCGCCCATGACGAGCGGCTGGCGTTATGGTCGCAGCCTCCCAAACCCGGGTCGGACCGAGGTGCGGGAGTAACATCGCCAAACAGCCGATCGGACACGTGCGTGTCCGGGCAGGGGGGGTGTCTTATGGTGAGAGAACTTGTTGGTAATGCAGTCGACCGCGCCAGGGCGGCGGCCTGTCTCGCGTTTGTCTTCGCGTTTACCGCTGGCGTGGCAGAGACGCCGCGAGAGGCGGCGGCACAATCGCAAGGTGGCGTTGCGTTCCTGCTGCCGGCCACCAACGCCTATCGGTGGGAGAACCAGGACCACCCGGACTTCGTCGCTGCGATGAAAAAATATGCGCCCGACATACCGGTTCAAGTGGCGAATGCGCTGGAGGACGCCTCGAAACAGCAGGCCCAGGCGGAGGCCGCGATCACCAATGGTGTAAAGGTCTTAGTGCTATCGCCCGTTGACGCCAGGGCCGCGGCAAAAATCGTGACCAATGCCCGTGCGCAGGGGGTGGCTGTGATCGGCTATACTCGCCCATTACCCGATGCGCCGATCAATTACTATGTCGGCGGCAACGTGGTTGCTTTGGGAGAGACCCTCGCCCGTTATTGGCAGCAGCACCTGAAGCCGGGCGACAACATTGTCATCATTAAGGGCGATCCCGGTGACGACAACGTGCCACTCTATTACCAGGGCATAATGAATGTTTTGAAGCCGATGGTCGACGCCGGCAAAATCCACATCGTCGGGGATGTCTTCACGCCGCACTGGGATGCCGCAGCTGCGGAGCGAGAGATGGATCAGATCCTAAGCCGCACGAACAATAACATCCAGGGTGTGATCTCGCTCAACGACGGCATGGCGGTCGGAGTGCTTGCTGCCCTGCGCCAACAGGGATTAGCGGGCAAGGTACCGGTGAGTGGCGGTGACGCCTCGATCCCGGCGCTGCAGGCGATCCTGAAAGGTGATATGGTAATGTCGGTTTATTTCTCTATCGGCGACATGGCCGATCATGCCGCCCACCTCGCAGCCTATGTCGCCAAGGGCAAGCCGCCGCCAGCTGGGTTCTTCAACTCGACCTTCAACAATGGCCTCGTGACGGTGCCATTCTATTACGTGAGAAACGAAGCCATTACAAAAGACAATATCGACGACGTGGTCAAGGACGGCGCTGCCACGAAAACGCAGATCTGCACCGGGATGCCACACGGAAAGGGGCCCTGTTAAGTTAGGACGAGACCGATGATCAACCCACGACGGTTGGGTATAGGCGGACGCCGAATGGCCTGGCCTATTCGCGCGTACCAGGAACGCATCGGAGACGCCTCAATAACGGCTCTTGGTATTGGCCGGATCGGAACCCGCATTATCGCTCTGACCGGAAATCACAGCGGTGGCGCGTTTCGGCTCGGGTTGATGTCGCTGTAGTATAATGTTTCTCCGGGTCGAACACGTCTCAAAGCATTTTGGTGGCGTGACCGCTCTGAACGATGTCAACCTCACCATCAGTGCTGGCGAGATCGTCGGTCTTGTCGGTGACAATGGTGCCGGGAAGTCGACACTCGTCAAGATCATCTCCGGAGTTTTGCGCGCCGATGACGGCAGGATGCTCGTCAACGATTGCGAGGCGGCGCCGCGCTCTCCGACCGACGCAGCCTTGCTGGGCATCCAGACAGTGTATCAAGACCTGGCGCTCTGCGACAACCTCGACGTTGTCGCCAATATGTTTCTAGGCAATGAGAAGGTATCCGGCATCGGTCCTTTCCATCTGCGCCGCCTGTCAGAGGTAGAGATGGAGCACGGCGCGCGAGAGGCGCTGCACAGCCTGCGGATCACTACACTTTCCAGTCTGCGCGTGCCGGTCGGCACGCTCTCCGGCGGCCAGAGGCAGGCTATCGCGATTGCGCGCGCCGTTACCCGCGCGGCTAACCTTCTGCTGCTCGACGAACCGACCGCAGCGCTCGGGGTGGCGCAGGCGCAGACTGTACGGCGCCTTATCCGCGAATTGAAGACGCGCGGAATCGCCGTGCTGCTGATTTCGCACAATCTCGAGGACGTCTTCGCCACTGCCGACCGCATCACGGTACTGCGCCTCGGGCGCAACGTTGGGTCGTATCCAGCCGCAGAGACAACACCACAGGAGATCGTCGCCGCGATGACTGGCGGGCGGGAGATGTCATGGCTCCGCTGAATCAGATGCAACCACGGGCGTTCCCCGCCGAGGCCGCGCCGCCGGAACGTTCCGTTTTGGTCCAATTCGGCATCGCGACCGGCGGCATGCTGCCAATCGTCGTGGCACTCGTGATCGTATGGGGATTCTTCCAGACGCTCAACACGCATTTCCTGTCTGCGCGCAATCTCACGAACCTCCTTCTGCAGATAAGCTCGACCGGGATCATCACCACCGGGGTCGTCCTGGTGCTGCTGATCGGCGAAATCGACCTTTCAATCGGTTCAGTTGCTGGCGTCTCCGCTGCGATCCTTGCGCTGCTGGTCTCGACCTATGCTGTGCCATGGTGGGTGGCGGTGATCTTGATGATCGCCGTCGGGGGTGGGATCGGCACCTTGCAGGGAACGTGGCTGGTCATGTTCGGCGTGCCGTCGTTCATCGTCACGCTCGGCGGACTACTCGGCTGGTACGGACTACAGCTCTATCTCATCCAGACTCAACATGTTGATACGATAATCGTAGATGACGCACATATCGTTGCCATCGCCACGACATTTCTCCCCAAAACCGTGGGTTGGGCGGTGGCAGGAATCATCAGTCTCGGCGTCGTGGTGACGCGTCTTGCCAGTTTTCGTCGGCGACAAGCCGCGGGATTCATCGATGAGCGAGCCGGTGAGGCCGTCGTTCGCACGGTTGCAATCGTAGCCGCAGTGGTCGGTGGCACAGCGGTACTGAACCAGTGGCGAGGCATCCCTGTCGCCGCCTTCATCTTCATCGGCCTCGTCGCGGGTCTGTCCTGGATCGTTCAGCGTACCCCATTCGGTCGCTACATCTACGCGATCGGCGGTAACCCCAACGGAGCGCACCGGGCCGGGATCAACGTACGCGCGCTGCGCATCGTCGTCTTCGCGTTGTCCGGTGCGCTGGCGGCGTTGGGCGGTCTCATGGCGGTCGCGCGCCTTGCCGCTGCCGACACGGGCACTGGTGGAGGTACCGTTCTGCTGGAGGCCATCGCCTCCGCTGTGATCGGGGGCATCAGCCTGTTTGGCGGACGTGGCAGCGTTTGGGCTGCGTTTTTCGGATCACTCGTGATCGGAAGCGTCTCGAACGGACTCGATCTTACTGGCAACGAAGCGACAGTGAAGTACATGGTCGAAGGCCTGATCCTGCTGATTGCCGTGACGGCCGATGTCGTTTCGCGCCGCGGCCAGCTCTGGGCGGTGACGAAGACATAATGGGGCTGGGGCCTACAAGGCGGCTGATCGCCTGCTATGCTCCAGAACACGCGGTCGACGCTACGAAAATTCCGGGCACGGGCGGACCAGCGGCGAAAGTCGCTCGTGTCGCGCTGCCGCTAAAGCCCCAAAGCAGATCGGCGGAAATTGAGCGAGTAGCGGGTGCCGCTAACTTGGAAAATTGCCGCCGATGGTGACAATTCGGGCCGACACGTTGTCGTTAATGCGGAAATTCCGGCGCGCACGTTGCAGGAAGGTGATCGGTGACGGCAGCGAGCGGAAGCCGCCGGAGGTGAAGTGGTTCCAACGGACCGCCGACCAAAGTTCTCATACATTGCGGCATTTGTGGGACCAGGGGAGGGGCCAAAGCGGTGCAGCTGGCTGATTTGGTTGATGAGGGTATCGTTGAGCGTAGGTGGATCGCCGTGCCGGAGGTGTGGCTCTCGCGGATTTGCGTTCATTGAAAGGGTTTCGAAAATGCATGAGATCAAGGTGGTGCTCACCATGGATTGCGAGCCCACCACAGCAACCAGTCATCCGGCGGCGACCGGACCAACCAATTGGAGCGGAGGCGAGGACGCTGTACTTGGCTATCTCGAGATCGCCGCACGATACGGATTGCCAGTCACGTTTTTTGTTCATCCCGAAGCAGCTGCCGCTCAGGCGGTCATGTTTCGTGATTTGGAGCGTAACGGTGCTTGCCTCGGCTTGCACATGCATCCTTGGAAATACGCCCTTTGGCGTCACAGAGGTAAAAAGTATTTGGCCCACTACGGAGGGCTTACCTCTGCTGAACAACACGAACTGCTAGCCGAAGCCTCTGCCATCTGGGCCGATGCGATCGGACACCGTCCGGCGTATTTCCGCCCTGGGACTTTTTCGGCGAATGACTCGATTTTTGCCGTGTTGGAATCGCAAGGATTCCGTGGCGGTTCCTGCACAGCGCTGGGTCGGGTCATTCCCGAAATGCAGGCAATCTGGGTCGGCGGCCAGCCTGATCCGCACCGGGGGCATCCAGCCTTTCGCCAAGCCCGGGGCAATCTCAATTTCGCCAACATGCCTCTATCGGCGGATTTCTCACGGGTGCTGAACGGCCCGGCCAACCGCAACATGTATGCGGATTTCCGACCAGACGTGGACTGGCCCGGACAATACCAGGTCAGCTATCGCACGATAGCGACAAACATCATCAAGCAAGTTCGCGAGCGGGCGCCGACGGTACCGGTCTTGAGCACCATCACACACAATCACTATGCCTATCGTGATGCGGACGATCCCGTGACCCTGCGATGCCGGACGATGCTTGATGAGATGATGGCGGCATGTCAGGCGGCCGGCATGAACGCCAAAGGCGCTACCTTGCGGGAAGTTGCCGATGACGTCCTTGCGCACCCTGCCGCAGAGGACCCGTTCGTGTGCGAAGGAGCGATTTTCGATCTGGCGGGCGAGCGTGCGGAACTCAGACACGCATAGTGCCGGGTACCTGTTGTCTCTCCTGCTGGTCTTGCGAACGGATAGACCACGCGGCTAGCCCCCCGTAAAAGCAGAGGCCAATCAACACACCGGAGGCGTGGCGTGCGATTCGACAGTGGTCTACTCGGCCATAACGGTGACGTCTCGAACTACCCACCGATCGACGAGTGGACCGAGACTCTGCGCATCCTCGAAACCAACGGCTACGAAGGTGTCTGGGCGGCCGAGCATCACTTCTTCTGGGATGGGTGGACCAATCCCGTCCCGACCAACCCGGTCCTGTTCAACATCTTCGCCGCCGGCCAGACGACACGGCTGAAGCTCGGTCAATGCGGCGTCTGCCTGCCCGACTGGCATCCGATCCGCGTCGCCGAGGACGTCGCGATGCTGGATCACATGAGCAAAGGCCGGGTCGAGTTCGGCGTGATCCGAGGCCTTAACAACCGGGTAAATGGCAATTTCCACCCAAAGGCCGATCGGCGCGATCAGAAAGTCAATCAGGCACTGTTCTGGGAGAGTCTGGAGATCATCGAGCTGGCGTGGAAGGGCGAGCCGTTCCGTTTCAAAGGTGAATTCTACGAGTTTCCCATGCCGGGCTGGCGGGATGAGAAAACCCCAAAAGCCGAACTCGATCCGCGGTTCTACACGACGAATGCCGAACTGACGCATTTGCAGGTCATGCCGGGGACGTTTCAGAAGCCGATGCCGCCGCGATGGCTGATGGCCGATACGGTAGGCTCGCACGCGGCGGCAGCGCGGCGCGGGATGGGGGCAATGTCGTACGCGCAGTCGATTCGTCAAACCAAGGCGGCGTGGGACGCATATCGCGGTGCTCGTCCGACTGACGGCACGGCGGCGGAGGCGCCGGAACGGCTGGCAGCGATGCGGCCGATCTTCGTGGCGCCGATGCAGGCGGAAGCGGAAAAGGTGATGCGACCCGCGATCAATCTGAATATGCAACGTGGTGTGCGCGCAAGTTCCGATCTCGAAGCGGCGCGGCGCGCATTTCTGGCGGCAGACGAACCGCTGGAACCACGTGACCTTACCGACGACTGGTTCGACTTTCTGGTTCGCAAGGAACACTGTCATGTCGGAACGCCAGACTACGTGACCGAACGTCTCCAGAAATTCGCAGCAACGCTCCGCTGCGACCACGTGGGACTGTTCTGGGCTTTGCCGCTGGTGACGTTTGCCGAGTACCGACGGAGCCTTGAGCTGTTTGCCAACAAGGTCATGCCGAGGTTCTGAACCAGCAGGCAAGCGTCATGAAGATCTGGGGCAAATAGACGGACGGCCCCTTTGAGCCTCGCGCGCCATCTGGAAGGCGAGCGCGTTGACGGACATTTACAGCGTCTCCACTTTGACGGGGTGACACGCTGTTGACGATGAATGGAGCCAAGCAAGCGCGGCGAAGCCGGCGCAGCCAACGCCCGCCCAGATCACGACGCAGGCGATTGCGACGATTGCCATGACGAGACGCGGCAGGTTCACGCGGGGGCGCACGTCAAACGGCGTCGCCCCGGGCAATGGCTGTCTCGTTCCTATGAGGGTGGCCGGACTTGGGGCCCTGGGGATGCCGCGCGGCGAATGGTTCATCGCGAAACCTTTTATTGCGATCGAGCGAGCTGATCTGTTCACGGAACAGTGAACGGGCGGGCGCCGCTACCACAGACCGGGAGACGATTGCAACCGTGTAATCGCTATCCTGTGAGGACCTGTCTCCTCGCGTGCCGGCGGGGCTGCCGGGTCGGGCGCGCAACCATCACCGAAGCGTGACGGCAGACCATGAAAAAGCGGTGTTGCGACCGCGGCATCTCGTTGTTGGCTCTCTGGTACCTTCGGTCACTGAGGGCTGCCGCGGTGCTTGAGCCGAACTGTGCGGCCCCACCGTCCCGGCATGGCCGGAGCATCCGAACCTTACTGATCGGTATAGTGCCGTCGATATGGACGCAATCGCGGCGTGACATGTGTGCGGTGCACCGTCCCGCCCTGCCCTGAGCATTTCTGCCCGGCCGCGGGTGTGTGCCTGAAGGTAGTCGGCCGGTGTGGCTTGGTCGCCTTCGGCGTGAAGCCCCCGGGCCGTTTGCCGAAAGGCTCGGACAGTAGGAGTTGAGACCATGAAGAAACTGCTTCTTGCCACCAGCATAGCCGCTGGCCTCGCCGCGGGCGCGATGGCCGCGTTCGCACAATCCGCCAGCCAGTATCCGGCCCAGACGCAGAACTATAACGAGACGCAAAACTACGCCCAGGCGCAAAACTACGCCCAGTCGCCGAACTACGACCCGCCGGCTGCGACGACTGGCGCCCCCCACGTCGGCACTGGTTTCGACCAGGACTACCAGACGCAGCAGCATCAGCTCGAGCAGTTGCCCGGCTACAGCCCCACGCAAGGCGGCTACTGACCGGCTGATGGATAGATCCGGCCGGCCGGTGGCCGGTCGTAGTCACGGAAGGCGGGCCGCCTCCCTTGCGGGGTGGCCCGCTTTTTCGCCAGTCAGGTCCCGGTGATCAATCCGGGTCGCCCAAGGATAGGCGTCCGGCGGACGACCAAAGGTCGCCGAGTTCAGGCGACCCGTCGGGAATTGCCCCCCACAGTCAGGCCTTTCGCCACTTGGTATAATTGCAAACTCATCGACATTGGCTGTCGTGCTGCTGCGTGGAATGAGAACGCGGTTTCAATGATATCCGGCAGGTGTCATTGCCGTTGAAGTGCGGTGCGCCGGCACAAACCGGCGAGGAGTAAGCGGTGGAAGTCCGCCACGATGAAGGACTAGCGATCCACATCGGCCCCGAGCTGTGCGCCGGCATCCGCGAGGGTGACGGCGAAGCGTTGACAGGGGTGTGCGTACGCCAGGTTGTGAGCGGCGAAAGCTATGTTGTTCCGAAAGCGATGTTTTGACCCCACGTTCCGGAGCGTCTGGGCGGGTGGCTTAATGCCGGCCCATGAGCAATCACCTTGGTTCTCCGCGCCGGTTTGCAAGCAAGCGTGACGATGCCGCCGACGCGGTGAGTGGCGCCTGGCCCGAGGTGATCGAGGGTTGCGGCGGGTCAGCCGTCCCTGGGCTTGCAGGCCCAGGGCATCAGCTCCCCGATGCGGGAAGCCGGCCACAGGTTGACGAGCTTGGTCAGGATATCGGTCATCCATGCCAGCGGATCGACGGGATCCAATTTGCACGTCTCGAGCAACGACGCGTGCATCGCCCACCCCGCAGCGCCCAGGTCATGACCGGCAAAAAGGCCGTTCTTTCGGCCAAGACCGATCCCGCGGATCGACCGCTCGACGGTGTTGGAGTCGATCTCGATGCGGCTGTCGTCGAGGTAGCGCAGCGGGCCGTCCCAATGATTGGTATGCCGCGCGCGGCATAGGGCCGTCTCGATGAGCGAACCTATGCGGTCCCGACCGGCGCCACGTTCATCCGAGCTGGGGCTCGCCGGTTGGGCAATCGCAAATAAGTTGATCCAGACCTGCAAGCTGAACGACGTCGAACCACTCGGCGATCTTACCGATGTTCTGCAGCGGATCGTCTCCGGGCGCGCCCAGAGCCACGCACTGCGCGCGCTGCTGCAGTGGAACTGGCGTCCGTCAGCCGTCGCCGCGCGGTCAATCCTGTCACAACCTGCATCGCCGCACCGTTATCACGTCAGGAGATCGCGGCAGGAGCGTTGTAGTCCCGCGACCACGCAGGCCGTCTCCTGTGACGGTGATGGCTCGGTGATGCCAGCCGCGAGGTAGTTGTCAGGCGATATGCCATGCTGGCTGGGGCGCGCTGCCGTCCACAGCCCTCTGCACCGCTCCCGCGTGAGAAGTAGCGCACAATCCCACCGCGCGGGTTATGGCGACGACAGCTCACGCGAGCGCCGCGTTGTCGCGTCAATCGCGAACCGGCGTCACGTTCTACCGCCGGATACCGATGATACCGATGATACCGATGATACCGACGACCAAGTGGTCGCTGAGACGGCCCGAGAGGCAGGCGAAGAAGACCACGCCCATCAGCAGCCGCGTGCTCGGCGTTGTGGAATGACAAGCAGCAGCAAAATACCCATAAGGCTGCTTGCTGCGATCAACGGACCGGTTGAGCGGCCGCCCGTTCGACACATCGTTCGTCGGTCCAGAGTACAGTGTAGCGCTCAGCTGGCGCCACGGAGGCGGTGATCAGGCACCGGTCGGCGATGGCGCCCGCGAGCGTAAGGTCGTCATGCGGTCCGAAGGGTTCGATCGCCATGCCGTCGGAATCTTCGTGCTCTCCTATTGGGAGCCGGCGCAGTGTGTCGCCACTGAAAGCCGCGACACGATCGACAAAGGGCTGCGCGTCGTTCAAGTGGGCGAAGATCGGCCGGGCGAGAGTCGGATCGGGCGCGTGTTCTTCGTCGTTGGGATATACGCCGACCAGGCCGTGGCGGGCACAGATGGCCCGTTTGCCGGCGCCGATTTGTCGCGCGTTGGGGAGGAAGACGTCCGGTCCGGTCAGGTAGACGAGCTTGCACATAGTACGAAGAACTCGACTTCGCCCGATTATGCATCGCTATAGCACGTGCGCTTGCTTTAACCGGTACTGTCTCGGGACCATGTCCGTCCCGGTCAATTCAGCTCTAGCGCCGAAGGGGTTGTGGTGCCCGGCAACGCTGAAATCGGACATGTCCCGAGACTCCTGGCGGCCGGGAAGTGACGAGGAACCCGCGATCGCTACCGTTGATTGTCCGACTGCGTCGAAGTGATACGGAACCGTGAATGCGAACAGGGTCTCTCCTTTCGCGCTACCGCACGCCGGGACTTGGCCGCTCCCACGTTCGACGTTTTGGAGCCGGCGACCGGGTCATGGTCGACGCCGACCGCGTTGACCCACGCATCCCTTTCGCCCCCCGCGAGCGCGCGGGCCGGACGTTCGGCGTCGTCATCGCCGCCGCGAACCTCTCACCGCGCTCGGCGCCGGCTGGCTTGATCCCGTTTCCCTTGCTCCGTCGCCGCTCACGATGCCAGCCTCGACAACTGGGGCAGATTTATCCTGCACACGTCATGCACCTGGGTTGCCTGCACGCGCGGGCAGCCCGCGGCACTGCGCTTCGGCGCCGCGGACGCAATCCAGCCTGCCCCCTTGTCGCCACGTGGTGCGCTCGCGCAAACTACGCAATGCATCGACCTTGGTGCTGCTCTGCCGGTATCTTACGTTGGCGGGCACACCACGGAGGGTACAGGCGCCGCAGTCCTGGCGGCCCTTCACACAATTTACAAGGATGCCGCAGCGGCGTGAATATGAGGGCGGGAGACCTACGATGGCGAACGACAGTATTCTGATAAAAGATGGAACCCTAATCGACGGCACAGGCCGCGAACCTCTCGCGACCACCGCAGTTTTGATCAAAGGTGGCCTGATCAAGGCAATTGGAGCGGCTGCTACACGTGAAGCCATGAACCACCCGGCTTTGCGCACGATCGATGCCAGCGGCCAGTTCGTCTTGCCAGGGTTGATCGATGGTCATACGCACCTGTCGATGATTCAGGGAACCCCAGAGGGCATTCGGTACCCTACAAGCGCGGAGCACTGCACGCTTCGTGCCGCGCAGCACCTTCCTTCTATCCTGCGCGCGGGCTTCACCAGCGTGTCGGTGCCCGGTGGCAAATGGTTCGTCGACGTTGCGCTCCGCGAAGCCGTGAACACGGGTATGCTCCAAGGTCCGCGCATCTTTGCAGCCGGACGCGCTCTTACTCCCTACGGGGGAATTTTTGATCAAAGACCGTCATGGGAACGCGGCCTACCGGATGATTTGGTCGGCATCCTTTGCAATACACCCGAGGAGTTCACGGTTGAGACACGCAGGCAGTGTAAAAATGGCGTTGACCTTATCAAGATCGCAGATTCAGTATGGGGCGATACGCAGGCTGTCTCGCTTGCGGAGATCGCTGCCGTTGTCGACGAGGCTCATCGGCGGAACGTCAAAGTCACAATCCACTCCCGTGGCGCAGGCACAACCCGCGACGCGGCCCTCGCCGGAGTCGACTGGATCATGCACGCCGACTTTGCCACCGGCGACGACCTGGACGCCGTTGCCAGAGCCGGCATTTCGATCATGCCAACGTTTGCGCAAGGAGAAATCTGGGCGCTTCACGGAACTGAAGTGCCGCAAGCGACGAAAGACCGCCTCAAGTGGCAGCTCGACATCAATGTGAAGTCAATGCAGGCCGCGAAGGCCCGTGGTATCAAGTTGTTGATCGGCACCGACAGCGGCAATGCGCCTGTCATGACGATCGGCAAGTGGCACGGCTACGAGGCGGCATTCTTCGTCAAGCATCTCGACTACTCGCCGCTCGAGGTGATCACGATCCAGTCGCGCGACAACGCGCTCGCTATGGGACTTGAAGGCAAGCTGGGCACAATTGAGCCCGGGATGATCGCAGATGTGATCTTGCTCGATGCCGATCCGACCAAACGAATCGAGGTTTTGGGCGATCCTGCTCACGTCACGGCAGTGATCAAGGATGGTCGTGAAATCGACCTTGGGCCACGGCCAGACTCCAGCGACCTGATCGCCGCTTAGCCGGGCAGTGTCATGGCCCTCGAGAGCTGCCGCAGCGTCTTCGAACGCAGCGAACACGTCTAGTGCGAACGTGAATCTATGACCTCTGGAACACGGGGGACGGGTGGGCATCTCACTCAACCGCAAGGCGCGAGCGTGGCAGATACTCTCATGGAGATGCTTGGCATCCACAGCCTTGGCCGCCTTGGGCGAGGTGACGACAAAGCGGGATTGGCTTCGTCGTTAGTACATTGGGAGGCCGCGACGATGCGGCGCACCGCGACATGGCCAAGGCCGCCCGCTTACGGCGGCTTCGGCGCGACCTGGCTAGATCCCGTTGCCTTTGCCCGTGTCGCCGCATACGAGGCCCGCGTGTG
>JASHQG010000324.1 GCA_030037665.1 Acetobacteraceae bacterium | reverse complement strand
CGTGCGCAGCATCGCGGCAATTTCCGCTTCCGACGGCCCGATGTGGCGAATCGCAAAACCATCCGCGGCTTCGAGCTCCGCCAGATCGGCCAGCCCGGGAGATATGCTATCCATCAATCGAGTGTCTCCAGGTATTCGTCGTAGGCATCGCTGTCCATCAGCGCCTCGAACGCGGCGGTGTCGTCAATTTCCATGCGGAAGAACCAGCCCTCGCCCTCGGAATCGGAATTCACCAGCGCCGGATCCTCGACGATCTCCGGGTTGGTCTCGACCACCTTCCCAGTCAGCGGCGCATACAAGTCGGAGGCGGCCTTCACGCTCTCTACGACCGCACAGGCCTCGCCCGCAGTGACCTCGCGGTTCAGCTCCGGCAGCTCGACGAACACGACATCGCCAAGCTGCTGCTGCGCGTGATCCGTGATGCCAATCGTGGCGATGTCACCATCCAGCGACACCCACTCATGTTCCTTGGTGTAGCGCTTATCGGTTGGCATGGATCGTTTCCTTTGGCTTATCGGGCATAGCGATGCGGGACGAAGGGCAGCGCCACGACGCGGGCGGGCAACGGCTTGCCGCGCACCATCAGGCGAACATGTGTGCCGTCATCGACGAGGTCACGGCGCACGTAGCCCATGGCGATCGGCATATTCAGCGATGGCGAGAATCCGCCGGAAGTGACGGTGCCAGCGGCGGTGCCGTCAGCGGCGATGATATCCGTCAGTGCACGCGCCGATGCGCGCCCGTCGAGGCGGATGCCGACGCGGCGACGCGGGCAACCGTGGTCGAGCTGATCGCGGATGACCGCCGCGCCGGGAAAGTCCCACGCCGTCCGGCGGCGTCTGCCGATGGTCCAGTCGAGGTTCGCTTCGACCGGCGACGTCAGTTCGTCGATGTCGTTGCCATAAAGGCAAAGGCCGGCCTCCAACCGCAGCGAATCGCGGGCACCCAGTCCGGCCGGAACAACCTCCGGCTCCCGCAGCAGGCGATCGGCCAACAGTTCAGCCTGTTCCGCCGGCACCGAAATTTCGAATCCGTCCTCGCCGGTGTAGCCGGACCGCGACACGACGCAGGCGATACCGTCGATCGCGATCTCGCCCACGCCCATGAACGGCAATTGTGCCGCTTCGGGCGCGAAACGCCCCAGCACCGCGGCAGCGATCGGCCCCTGCAGCGCCAGGAGCGCGCGGTGTTCGTGCACCTGCAGCGTCAGCCTGGGCGGGATGTTGGCGGCGACATGCGTGAAGTCGTCCGCTTTACGGCTGGCGTTGACCACCAGAAACAGGCGGTCGCGACCCAGATTAGCCACCATCAGGTCATCAAGGATGCCGCCCGCCTCGTTGGTGAAGAGCGTGTAGCGCTGGCGTCCGGGTTTGAGACCGATGATGTCGCCGGGAACCAGGTGTTCCAGCGCCGCTGGTCCGGCCGCGCCGGTCAGTAACGCCTGACCCATGTGCGACACATCGAACAGGGCAGCGTGCTGACGGCAGTGCAGGTGTTCCGCCAGGACGCCGCCGCGACAGCGCGCTGCGAGATCGCCGGTGAAACTGTAGTGCACCGGCATGGCGTAGCCGGCGAACGGGACCATGCGCGCGCCGAGCCGCCGGTGCCACGCGTCCAGCGGGATGGTGCGCAGTGGGAGGGGCGCGGGATCGTCAGGCAGTGCGTTCTCGACCAAAGGCACGCTCCAGGCTCGGGTCACCGTACCGGCATTGTGCCGGCGCGGGTGACCCCCCTCTGTCGCGGAACCTGAGAGATTCGGGGCGACTGCCCCTTACTCCGTCGGTGCGGCCGGCATGGCGCTGGCCGTCTTTCCAGAGGTCCTTATCCCGCCGCGGTCCCTTGTGCCTGAGCGTTTCCGGGGGCCGGTTGCGCCTTCGGCGGCAGGCACTGGCCTGCTCTCTCCCGCGCCGGGTGGCCAGGACGTGACAACCATGCCGCTGTTCGCCCGGAACCGCCAGGGAAAATTGTGCAGACCTGCTCGGCACGTGAGGCCCACCGCCGCATCCAGCTCGTGTACCTGCCGGAGCATGGGCACGGCGGGTCGACGCCCGCGCGCCAGGCTCCTTGCCGAGGCTGAGATCACCCTGCCGATGGCCGTCCCGCTCATTTCCGGCCTCTGTCGCATCCCTGTCGCCACTTCCGGTATAGTTCGGCACGACCGCTGCCGTAGGGGCCGCGCCGGAGACGACGAGTATGATCCGAACCAGGGCTCGCGCGGCCCGCAGGCGATTGATTGGTGCCGCCCTCTGGGCGGGACTGTTGCTCGCGGCCGCGACCGCGATGGCCGCGCCGGCCGATGTGCTCACCTACCACGCCGACCCCGCGCGGGGCGGCCATTACACGGCTGATGGCCTGACCTGGGCAGCCGCGGCGCATCTCGAGCCTGATCCCGGCTTCGATGGGCGGGTTCCTGGTCATATCTACGCCCAGCCCCTGTTCTGGCAGGCGAGACAGGGCAGGCCCGCGCTGGTGATCGTCGCGACTGAGGACGACGTGGTGGCCGCGCTCGATGCCGCCAGCGGGCAGATCGTCTGGCAGAGCCGCGTTGGCGCCCCCGTCCCCGCGACGGCGCTGCCCTGCACCAACATCGACCCGCTCGGCATCACGGGCACGCCGGTGATCGATCCCACCGAGCGCGCCGTGTTCGTTGACGCGGTCGTGGCCGGTGCGAGCGGACCGCGGCACGAGGTGTTCGCTTTGCGGCTCACCGATGGAACCGTGCTGCCTGGTTGGCCGATCGACGTTGGCGAGGCGCTGACCGCGCGCGGCGTTCACTTCGTCTCGCGCGACCAGAATCAGCGTGCGGCGCTGGCACTCCTGGATGGCCGCTTGTTCGTGGGCTTCGGCGGCCACACAGGCGATTGCGGGGACTATCACGGCATGGTGATCGGCCTTGCCACCACCCCGCCACGCCTGAGCGCGGCCTGGGTGTCGCGTGGTCGAAAGGCCGGTATCTGGGCTCCGGGCGGCATCAGCGTTGCCGACGGCATGCTCTATTTTGCCACCGGGAATTCCGAGCGCGACGCCAAGCAAGCCGCGGCATGGGACGACGGCGTCAGCGCATTCCGCACGAGCGTCGCGTTATCACACAGCAACGACCCGCACGATTTCTTCGCGCCCCGCAACTACGCGACCCTGGACGACGAGGACCTCGATCTGGGCGGCACGATGCCGCTCCCGGTCGACCTGGCCAACGGCCTGCGGCGACTGCTCGCGATGGGCAAGGATGGCGATGCCTACCTGCTCGACCGCGACAACCTCGGCGGCATCGGTGGCGCGCTGGCGGTCCGCCATGTGGCACATGGCTCGATCATCCAGTCACCGGTGGTTTATCGTGCGCGCGGGGAGACCCTCGTCGCCTTTCGCACCCCGGGCGCCCTCTGCCCGGACGGACACAGCACGACAGCCGTTATGGCGCTGGCAATCGACCCGGCCGGGCTGCGCCCTCTCTGGTGCGCGCCGATCGACGGTCGCGGCATCCCGATCGTCACCACAGCGGCAGCCGAATCCGACCCGATCGTCTGGGTGGCCGGCGCGGAGGGGGACGAACGCCTGCACGGATTTCGTGGCGATACCGGGCAGGCCGTGATCGCGAGCGACAAGCTGCCGGGGCTCCGGCATTTCGTGACGCCTATGGTGGCAAATGGAAGGCTCTACCTGGCGGGGGACGGCCGCGTCTTCGCGTTCCGCTGGAAACTGCGCGAGACAGCCGAAAGAAAGTGAAAGAGCCGGACGTGACTGTCGGGCGCCGACGTCCTGGTCCACGTCACGCGCAATCCAATGCGACGCCAGCCCGCGGGGATCACCGAAGCCTTCGCGTTCTCGATCACGCCCGATCCCTGCCATTCGAGCGTTGTGTCTTCGACCCGAAGGACCGGTGAACGCGCCGCAGAACACGGGATGAGCATCTGTGCCCTCGCCCGGGCGGCGCCCGGCGGTGCCCAGTGGCTGCCGGGCTTGCGCATAAAATCGCCGTGCCGGCGCAGTACGACTATGTCGGCACGCTCTCACAGAGGCTGCCAGACTCTCCGTAATGATCGCGACTGAATCCACTGATGTTGTCGGCGTCGGCGGAGCAGTACGGTCGGGAAGCCGGGCCTTGACACCCACTCTGTGCACGTGCCCCTTGGCCGCAATCACAACGAAATTCATAGCGAACGACCGCCGCTTTAGACACCTGGAGTGAGATCGTAAGTGTCAAATCCTGAAAACCCACCCAAAGCTTACATGAACCAGCGGTTTCTCGACAGTCGCGACGCGCGCGAGCTCCGAATCCTTGCGGAATATCTCGAGCCCCTGTCGCGATTCCGGCGGCTGCATGTCAACGATACAGTGGTCTTCATGGGTTCGGCTCGGCTGCTGTCACGAGAAGCCGCGACCGCAGCGTTGTTGAAGGCCGAGAAATCAGGCGTTGACACCACAGCGGCACGTACCGCTCTGGAGCTGTCGGCCTATTACGAAGCCGCTCGCGAACTCGCGCACCGACTGACCGAATGGTCGAAGAGCCTGGGGAGGGAGGAGCACCGGTTCGTGATATGCACGGGTGGCGGACCTGGCATCATGGAAGCCGCCAACCGTGGCGCTTCGGAAGCCAAAGGTCTGAATGTAGGGCTGACGATCTCCATACCGAATGAGGAATTCTCCAACCCCTATGTCACCAGGGAGCTGCACTTCTTCTTTCACTACTTCTTCATGCGGAAGTTCTGGTTCGTCTACCTGGCCAAGGCCGTCGTACTGTTCCCCGGAGGCTTCGGCACGCTGGACGAGCTGTTCGAGATCCTGACGTTGGTTCAAACCCGCAAGATGCGAAAGCGGCTTCCCATTCTGCTATTTGGGACAAAATACTGGAGCGAGATCATTAATTTCGAGGCTCTGGTTCGTAACGGCATGATCAACCCCGAGGACCTACAGCTGTTTCGGCAGACCGACTCTATCGATGAAGCGTACGAGATCATCACACGTGGCCTGATCGACAATGCACTGCCAAGCCCCGGCGCAACTCTTTGAGGCCATCAGCAAAGACCGAATTCTTAGTGTTTTCTCCTTCGGCGTGGTTGCGTGCACGGCAGAACTCAAGGCATGCATCCCCGCCCGCCTTGATGACAGCGCCCCCGAGCCCCTCATCCAGACGCGGATCTGCAAGGCGAGCGGGTTCGGGTCAACGAGGTCGTTGCATGGAAGCCTCTATAGGCATCGATGCAGCCAGGAGTCCGGCCTGAGGGTGAGAACAACAGATGATCCGCAATTTTTCAGATCACGCTGCGAACGAGCGAACGTTTCTCGCCTGGGTCCGAACGGCAATTGCGGTGATGGCATTCGGGTTCCTGGTGGCGAAGTTTGACCTCTTTCTGCAGATCACCGCCCGGTCGCTTTCCGGCGGGCGGCAGGTGATCCGGATACCGGGTGGCGGGTTCGGCGGTGCCGTCGGCGTCGTGCTGATCCTCGCCGGCACGCTGATGGTCGTGCTCGCGGCGGTACGCTTCGTCCGCACCAGCCGGGCCATCGACAGCGTCGATCCGACCACGGACCGGGACCGCGTGGACCTGGTACTGGCAGGGCTGATGGTCGCACTTGGTATCGCGGTCCTCCTCTACCTGCTCCAAACGGTCCTCACCGGTCTGTGAGCCACGCCGCCCGTCAGACCGCCGGGGCACAATGGCAGCACGGGGGGCGGCCACGGCGGGTCCCCTGCCCCCGCCTGGGCTTCCACCAATCACCGGTCCCCAACCCGGTCGGCGACCCAGTCAGGCGAGAGAACGGCGCGCGGCCCCAAGACCGTCCACGGCAAGCCAGCGTCTCGCGAGGATGCGAGAACCGACGGCTCAATCGGTACACGAGAAAGGCCGGCTTGCGCCGGCCTTTCTCGTCGTCTCGAAGGTGACAGGGCTTAGTTGCCGCTGCCATATGTCAGCACCGTGCCCGTCGGATCGAAACTGTGTCCGTCGCCAATCCGGGGTGCTGCAGAGGCCACGCTCATGCCCAGGGTCAGGACTGCGATAGCTGCAAGAACGAACTTCTTCATGACTCTCTCCTTTGGTCGTAGCCACCCTCGCGGTCGGCGGGTCGGCGGATGCCAGTTCCATTCCGACGCTTGACTTCCGGGTGGCTGACGCGACT
>JASHQG010000323.1 GCA_030037665.1 Acetobacteraceae bacterium | reverse complement strand
GAGAGTGCGACGGTTACCGGTCGTACCCAGACTGGCATGTCGCTGGGCATGAACATTGTGCCGCTCCAAGCAGGCATCAGCGTGGTGGCCATGGAGTCGGCATCGTTTGCGCGGCGTCAGCAGGGACAGCGTTACCGCTGTGCCCGTGCCAATCGGCATTTGAAAGTCAGCTGAGTTCGAGTTGCTGTTCGGGTCCCATCAGGCCTTGGAGTCCGGCCGGTTCGAACGTCGTGAACGGACAGTGCCACCGACCGTCCAGGGACCGAATGATCGCGACCAGACCATTGCTCGCCGCAGGAAGCATAGGGAGCGGGTCTGCGGCGGACCAGGGGCCGGACATGAAAGGAATATTCACCACGGTGCTCAGCTGATGTATGTTGATCAGCCGCACGGGCACGAACAGCACCCAACAGCGCGCTTTGACTGGCATGACACGTGGCGCAGGGCCGGTTGGCAGCTTGCTTTACGACTCGGTCAAGAAGAGCGAGCAATCCGCCTATCGGCAGGACTATGCGGCGGGTCGACGCAGCCGGTAGGCTACCGAGGCGGCCAAATCGACAGTGTCGGCTCGCTTGACGCGAAGTCACCCTCCGTGAGGAGGGCGGGTTAATGCACGGGTGGAGGCAGACATGAGCCGCCGGAGTGAATTCGCCACAGTACTGGACTCTTTCCTTCCCAAGGGAAGCCACAGGCGCTCGCGCGCTTTCCATGCCGCCATGGTAGCGCTGGGAGTCATGGGAACCGGCCCCCTTGCGAGAGCCGCAGCGCCGACTGCGTGCGATGTTCCGAATATCGTGGCCCGGGTTCTGCCCGCTATCGTCAACATCGGGAATACCGGGCTGGCACACCCCGAGAACATCAACGTCCAGAACGACCTGCTGAGCGAAAGCAGTGAGCCAGCCATAGATTACTCCGTCGGGACCGGGTTCATCATTAATTCGGACGGCCTGATCGTCACCAACCAGCACGTCATCCGGGATGCCATCGGCCTCCGAGTAACGTTCGCCGACAAGACTCAAGCGCAGGCCCATCTGGTCGCTGCGGCGGCACTCCAGGACATCGCACTCATCAAGGTGGACGTCCCTAGAAAGCTGCCAACCCTGCAATTTGCCAATAGTGACGCGCTGCGGGTGGGCCAGCCGGTGATCGCTATCGGCAACCCTATCAACGTGGGAACATCGGTCAGTACAGGAAGCGTCAGCGCGGTCAATCGCAATCTGATGCGGACCCCCTTCGACGACTACATCCAGACGGACGCAGCGATCAACCCTGGCAACTCCGGCGGGCCGCTGCTCGATTGCAGCGGAAAGGTCGTCGGGATGAATACCGCGTTGCTGTCAAACAATCCGGCCCAAGGTTCCATCGGGCTCGGCTTCGCATTGCCGTCGAATGATGTGAAATGGGTCGCCGGAATGTTGCAGAATCCGGAGGATGCGCCGAATTGGATCGGTCTGCAGCTGCAGGACGTGAATGCAAGACTGGCGTCATCATTCAGATGGCCAACCGTGTCGGGGGCCATCGTCACCGGAGTGGATCCCGGTAGTCCCGCGGCTGAGGCCTCGCTCGTGCCGGGCGACATCATAAGCAGTGTGGGCGGCGAGGAGGAGCCCGACGCACGCGCTATTCAGCGTGCCATCGTCACGCATGAGCCAGGGCAACCGGTCACGTTGTCCGTCTGGCGCCGGGGCAGAGCCCTGCAGGTCACGGTTAAAGGGACACCCTGGCCGAACTTCAGGATGTTGCAGAGCAACGTGGTCCCTGACCGGGCCCGGTTGGCGCGAGCGTTTGCTGATGGGCTGGGCCTGCACGTGATCGCCATTGATGACGCCGATCGACTGCGCTTTGGCTTGGGGAACGTCCAGGGGGTGCTGATTGACCGCGTCGATCCCGGCACGCAGGCGGCGGCACTCGGCCTCAGGGTTGGCGACGTCATTCAGCAAATTGGCGATGAGATCGCGTCCTCACCGGAGGAGGTAATGGCGCAGTTGGCGTATGGCAAGCCGGATGCCAATGACATGGTCTCGGTTCTGGTTCGCAAGGCATCCGGGCCCCAATGGATCACACTATGGGTCGGCCGTCCTGATTCGCGACAGTTCGTCTTTGTGGGACCATCGACGGAAACGGCACCGAGCGCCCACGAGGCCGCCTCACCGCTGCCCGTCACGGGACATTCGATGGATCGGTCAGGGAAATAGGGCAAGACGGACGCCGCGCCACACGCTTGAACATTGTGTGCTGCGTCGCGGGGTGCGCGCGATCACGCCTTCGCTTCCGCCGGGCACGCCGATGCGGCCACCCTTGTGCGTCTACGCGGCCGCAGGTGTTCACGGCGGCCGCGGTCGACATGACGCCGCACGTGCCAAGGGCCACCCGTCGGTTGCCCCCCTCGCAGCACTCTCATTTTGTTGGGTGAGGGTTCCGACACATCGGTGACAGTTTGTTCCGGACACATGGGTGACGCCGACGCCCCCCGGATCACGGTCGGGGTCTTGCCGCCATTCCCGATTCAAGGGCGGACTTTCGGGTTCGTGCCGTTCTAGGAGATCATGGCGCGTGGGGGTGCCGTTGTGTGGCATGTCCGCAGTCTCCCTACTTCTCCGGGCACAGGCAGCCGCAGCGCGCACCTGGCGCCGGTCCAAGGGGCGGCGGGCAGCGGTGCGCCGTGGCAACCAGCTTGCTGGCTCCGAGCCGCTCTGGACACGCCCCTGCCGGACTGGCCAAGCTCGGTTGGCACAGAGGAGCGTCCCCGATGATGATCATTGACTCGCAGGTGCATGCCTATGAGGCGAATACGGCGAAGCGACCGTGGCACAATGTGCCGAACTGGCCCGATCACGTGACCGGCGACGAGATGGTCTCGGCGATGGACAAACTCGGCATCGACGGCGCAATCTTCATCTCTCCGTTTTCCATGTACCAATACGACGCCAGCTACGCGGTGGAAGTGCAACGCGCGCATCCCGACCG